>JARDZP010000087.1 GCA_029240795.1 Haloplasmataceae bacterium
TAAATTAAAATCGTCTTCAATAAATTCAGGAGCAACTTCTACGAAATAGTCATGACCGAATATTGAACAAAACTGGGAAATCCAAGAATCAACGGCTTCACTTGAATAGTCATCCATATCATTAGTGTAACTAGTCATGTTAAAATTTGGTTATATGATATCTATGATATGATATCTTTTTAAAAACAATTGGGAAATATGTTAATATATAAATAGATCTTTTTATTTATTTTTGTTTAAATCAATTATTATTAATAATAATAAATTATTAGAAGATTAACAAATTAATCATGGAGAAATGGACATTTCCGGTTTGCAAATTGAGAGCGACGAAGAACGAAGAAAGAAGAACGAAGCGGTTTTTTTTTCTTTGTTTTTTTTTTCATTGCGTCTATCGACGTGAATTTTTACGAAACTATTCTTTTATGACCAGCTGAACTGATCCGAGATCCGAGATCAGAGATTGATTGATTGAAATGCCAATTGTTATCAGTCTTTGCAATCCGTGTCTTTTTAACAAGTCTTTTTAACATGAGACTGCATTTTTTGCTTTATTTTATTTTTATGCAGTACTTAACATTGTTTCATGGTATAAAAATACAATTATAGATAAAATTGACCAGTTCCATCTACTATACTGTTTTATCTACTTCGTGGTTTTAATTAATTTATTTATTTGAATGGCATAATAGAAAATGGAAAATCAATTGATCTATTATAAAAAAAATTGATTATTAAAGTTTATGCAGTAGATAAATAATATTTCAGACTCAGTTTTCAATAAAAGTTACAAGAAAAGATAGTTTTTATCATTGCTACGAATTATAAAAGAAGTATTATTTTCTCTAATTTTATTGTGATTGAATTGCCCTGTCGTTCTTACTGTATATTTTTATATATTTATACAATATTTGAAGTATTAACATCAGTTCAAGCATGGAATCTTTTACAGAGGGATAATTCAACACAAATTGATGCAATTAATGTAATGAGATGTTTAAATGTTAATGGATATCCAAATTCAACCATAATTGCAATAGATGAATTTAGTAAACTCACTTTAATTAATATGAATGGAACAAGTAATAATAATGCAGCTGACAAAGTTGCTTCTAAATGTCAAGATCTATTTGGATATGGATTATCATTGGGTGCATATAAAGGTGCTGAATTACCACCTGCATTCAAAGAATTAGGCAAATTAGCAGATTTATCAGGTGATCTAAAATTTCTTACCTAATTTTTCAAGGAATTCAAATGATAAAAAAATAAATAATTATCATAATCATAAAAATCCATTGTTGAGTTTGTTTAAAAATATTTATCCTACAGTCAATACATTTAGTGGTGCTTTTTCTGACTCCATTTTGTGTCATTTTAAAAACTTTCTCAAAGGCGATTTCCAGTTTGGATGATTTATAATCGAATGAATGACCATGATTTTATTTAATTTGAGCTTGTTAAATTTTTATATTTTAGATTTCAGTTATAGGTTTAGGCAATGTAAATTTGATAAATAAACGATTCAGGTCACCTATTCTAGCATATGGGCGGCGTGAGTTGTTTATATATTTTTAAACCATACATATTAATATAATTTTAATACATTTTCAATTGTAGTTGTTAAATAATGTTAGGAAATTAGATAAACGATAAACGTTAAGATAGAGATTTATTTGAGGGACGATCGACGTAAATTTTTAGTTTTCTCATCTCTCTCTCTATACTTGCCTTTCTCTATTTTCTCTTTTCTCGTCTCTTCGTTTTTCCACTCTATTGGTAAATGCAAGTTTCAAACAGAGGATATTATAAGCTGCTTTATTCTTAAATTAATTTATTTTAAACTAGACAGACAAAAAAATAGAAAACACTGAAAATGTCAGAATTATATGGTTTGGAAGTACAACCACTTTTAAGTTTTATTACTTGCATTTGTATCTTTACATATGTTCTTAAACAATTTGTGGATAAACAGAAAGTAGCTGAATGGATAGTAAATTATACATCTAATGACAAAGATACTTTGTTTAAATTAGATCATTTAAGTAAAGAACGCCGATCAATTGAATCTGAAAGAAATAAACTCTCTGCACAAGATAATTATGCTAAATGGACAAAGCTAAATAGGAAACTTGATAATTTGAATAATGAAATAACAGAATTATCAAATAAAGTAAAATCAACACAAACTACTCAACTTAATACAATTAAATCAATAATCATGTTTTTTCAAAAAGTTCCAATATATTTTATTAGATTCTGGTACTCTAGAACACCTGTTATTATTCTTTACACATTTTCCTTACCATTCCCCTTTTCAAAGATACTATCTATGCCATGGGGAAAAAATAATACTGTTAGTGCATTTTTTTGGTGTTTGGCAATTGAAACTGTTTTAAATACCATCTACAATTTTTATAAAGATTTAAAGAATTACAGAAAACTCTCTGTCATTCCTATCTCTAATAAAAAAACAGATTGACTGATCTAACTGTACAATCTCTTACAATATATACTATATATACTATATCTACTTTATATATATATATACACCATACAAATAAAAATATCAACTGATAAAATTAAATCAACTTATAAAACTAAATTAAATCAACTTATAAAATTAAATCAAATAGCTAATTAAGGTCAACTTATAGAACTCAATTGCACTCCATTTTAGGAAATTGAATGATCGCTATTGTTTTGATTTTTGTTCTTTCTTCTTTGATTGTTTATTTTTTTATTTTATTTTTTATTTTTTATTTTTTGTTTTTTGTTTTGGTTTTAATTTTTTTGTTTTGACAGTGTTGTTGTTTACTATTTCTTGTTTTCTTCTTTCATTTTTGTGATCTGTATCAATTTCACCTTAAATTCATTCAGAAGACCCATTTTAAGTATGTCATCAAGACTATCTACAACTCCAGCTTCTCTTTCTTTGTCCGGATTGTTAGAAAATTCATCTGAACAAGATCAAAACAATACCAGTAATAATGATATATTCTTGACATCTAATAATAAACCTGGTTTTCAAATTCATTCTTCTCCTCCAACAAGGAAAGCGGCTACAAAACTAACAATGCAGTCTTATTTTGATAAAGAAAATAAATATAATTCAAATAACAATGATAGATCACCAAAATCTACAACATCACGTAGAAATTTACCAAGAGCTCCATTAAAATCTTCAAACCAAAACATTTTAAATAATCGTCATTCGTTTTCAAATTCAATTAAAAGTTTATCAACAATTAAATCTTCTACAACAAATAATACAAGCACTAATAATGATTTAAGAAAATCTTATTTATCTTATAATTCTTCTTGTGATTCTTATAAAAATGATAGGAAAAGTATAGGTAATAATAGTATTAATAGCACTAATAATAGCAATAAAAGACAATCACTTGACACTTTTAATTCTATATCTTCAAGTATTAAAGATTATAATCCAAAAGTTATTACCGATAATATACAACATTTAAATATTAGTAAACATGTATCATCATCAAATGAATTACAATTAAAATATAGGAAAAATGACAAAAAAAATAACAATTTTAATAATAATAATAATAGTAGTAATGAACAACCTATTTATGATGAAAAAAATTTAATTGAATCACAAAAACTTAATGAAGATTCATACCATGAAAGGAAAACATCAATTTCCAAATCCACATCTTTTAAAAGTTTAAGAAACTCTTTATCAATGAAATCAATTGCATCTTCATTTAAGTTGGATAGCAATAATAGTAATAATAATAATAATAATAATAGTAGTAACCACAACAATAATAATAATAATACCCAATTGAATAAAAATAATGAAAACAGAAAAAGTTTAAAATCAAAAAGAAAAATGTCACTAGAAAATATTAGAACCTTTTTAAAGAGTAATAGATATTCTTCAATTGATTCTCATGCTGATTATAAGAATAATATTTCATTACCAATTATGCAACCTCAAACAAAAGATAAAATTAGACAAAAATTAAGAAATTCTTCATCAATTGTTTCAATTTCTTCATTTGTATCAAATAATTCAAATGATCATAATACTTCTACTACGATGACTAGTCTTACTACTAAAAATAATAATATTCATAATTATATTAATTATAAGAATGATAATGTTAATGTTAATAATGATATTAATTATATTCCCAAAATTAAATCTATTGATGTTAATCAAATTCATTATCAATTATTATTAAAATTATGTAGTCAATCAAGACCTGTTTCATTTAATAGTTATTTGAATAAATTTCAATCATCTAATATAAGAAAACATTTGACAAAATTAAATATTTTAAGTAAAAATTATTTATTTATGGAATTTTCTTGTTTAAATTCAGGATCAGATATGGATTTAAAACCAACCGGAGTTTGGAAAATTATTCCAATTGATTTTGATGGAATATCAATGACGCATATAATTCAAGAATTAACTTTAACTATGTCAATGAGTAATAAAGAAGGTTATGTTACAATTAATTCTGCTAAAATTGTTAAAGGACCATGCCCAAATTCTTTATTAGAAATGATGGATAAAGATGATGATATATTAAATCTAGAAAATCCAAATCAATTATATTTAATTATGAGATTAAAATATGGTGGTATAACATTAAAAGATTATAAATTAGAAACTTGGAAAGATGCATCAAATATTTTTGAACAATTATTAGATGCAATTTGTATTGGTGAATTAGAAAATTATGAACATAGAGATTTAAATATAGAAAATATATTAATTAAAAATAAATTTAATGAAAATTATGATAATATAGATGATTTAAATAAAATTATTTATGATAAAGATTTTATTGAAGTTACAATAATTGATCATGCATTAGCTCGTGGTATTGTAAGCGGTCAATTAATGTATAGAAATTTATTTGATGCTGATTTTTTTAAAGGTACAGGAGAATATAGGCATACAATTTATAAATTAATGAGACGTGTTGTGATAAGTAAAACTAATGAATTTCCAACTCCTTTATCAAAAATAGATTCAGAGACAGTTATTCCGGAAACTAAAATGAATGATGATTCAAAAGTTTGGTCAAAATCTTATCCAATTTTTAATTTATTATGGATTCATTATTTACTTAAAATTCTACTGTTTGAAAAAGGTTTGAAACCAATAAAAATGAATCCAATTCTGAAAAAGAAAGGTCATTTGGCAAATGCTGGTGAAGTGGGTGAAGAGAATGCAATTTATGAAAAATTAATGCAAGGTTATAGAATGATTGAACCTGCTGTCCTTCTTGGTTTAAAAAGAAATAAATATTTAAGAGAAGTAAATAACATTCAGGAATTTAGAACATGGTATCAAGGACAATGCTAAATAGTTTTTGCTTTTATTTTTGTATTTTATATTTTTCAAATAGTTCTTATACTTACATAAATATATGTATAATAATTGGTCTACAAATGGTAATTTGATATTTTTATATTTGAATGCTTATTGATTCAAATAACTTGCGAAATTCAGCAAACTTTAACGAGATCAGTACAAAGAAAACTTAAAAACTATAAATTAGAAATAAAAAAAAAGCAGTGAAAATACCCAGAACTATAAATATTTCAAAAAGTCCATTTCCATTCCATCCCATGCTTTAGCCGATAGCAGTACCAATTTCTTTTATAGGTACCGCTATCTGTTAGAACCCTACGTTTAAATGTTGTCGAAAACAACAATGATGCTCGATTTACCATTAAATCCCATGGCTTCATTACAGTTAGTCCCTTAACTTTTTCCTTCCTACAATTTATCATCGATGATTTAACATTCAATTTTTCCTTTATAAAATATTTTATCAATCTGCTCTTATTTTAAAATATTCAAATATCAACTTGTCGGTCCATTTTTTGCAAATCCAAACATTGAAGATATCACATTTTGTTTCTACAATATATATTTAACCTAGTCCAAGTCTAAAATTATTGTTTTTGTGCAACGCAAATTTACACTCACTTGATCAAGAAACATATTCAAAGAGATTAACGAAAGGAAGACCACTTCCATCTTCACTCCAAGTTGACCGGAAATATTGTCCAGACAAGTCATTTAACGGATTAATCAGCATTTTCTCAGCTGAAGTTGGAAAGATTAATGCACTTAAAGTCAATCACGTCAAAGAACTAATTGAAGATAATAATAACTCATACAATGACCGATCAAACCTTTGTTCAACTTAAAAGGGGAATAATTGGAATGTTTACTTTGCTCAGCGCAAACAAAATCCTCTTATTCCAAAAAGAAACAATTTTTCTTATGTATAATGTAATAAAGCCATCAATGTCCAAACTTTTGACTGGAAAATTCTGTCATTTACTTTCGTAATATCAGATGTATAAAATCTATTAAATCTTCAAAAGTAAAATAATCTTATTGTAAAATCCATACCATTGTTTCCTCATTTGTGAAAGGTCATTTATGATTTAATTTAGAAACAAATTCAGATAACAAGTCAGCTATAGCCTCTATCTTGAATGACAGCTTTAGTCAAGCCTCAAAACATTATTCGGTTAGGGTCACACAATCAAATCAAGAATTCAGAACGACTTTTTTGATGAATTTACTGATGGTAAACAAGTTTTGTTGGAACATATTCAAGGTGAATTACAACAAGCAGATATTTTAACAAAACCAATTTCAGTCAAAGTCCATAATACGTTAGTTCCTACAATCGAACACAATTTTGCATTTATTGTAATGTTTAAATCAGAGACTGGCTGTTACGCTTCCTGTAATTCTTTAGCTTTGAGATTCATGGATCGCATCGGACTAAAAAGAAACATCTTTTCATCTAATAGTAAAAAGATATGTGTTTATGGTCAGATGCTTGCCATGAATCTAATATAGCAGAGAGAAATAAAAAGTTCTGCTAATTGATTATAATGATTCAATTGTATTTGAATATAGAAATTAAGGTCTGATCATAGAAAGCGTTTTTAGAACCTCATTGAAGTTTATGACCATGATAACCAAAAATATTTTTGAACGGTCTTCCTGTCAAAATTCTTAAAAAAATACCAGTATCAACAAAAAAAAAAGGATTAAATATTAGCTTCCCAATATTATAATTCTCCACAAACTCCAACAGGTTACGAGCACATCTCCCATAAGTGTCCAAAGAATTCAACCACTAGGTTGAATTCTGCAAAAAAGTATCACTATCAGGTGGTACAATGGTTTAAACCATATCAACATCAAAATATTCATTATTACAAGCATCTAGAACAGATAAAGAAATTGAATCAAGAAATAATGAATTGTCCTGTATTGGTGGTTATGCTAAAACAAAAAATACCTATTGAATTTTTTTGGGCATATTTGGGAGAAGGTGCTCATAAGCTGTTGCAGTCTGCGGGGAACTATCACTATTGTGATGCCAGTTTTGAATCCATACTAACTACTTTTGGATCTGGATTGTTAGAATTTTTTCTCGATGGAAATATGATGTTGCCAGCTGATCCAATCGATGGGCCCGCTGTTGTTCTCTTGAATTTTGTTTAAACGGGCTCTTCAAATTGCTCGTGTCCACATGGTTGATGCCGAAATTATTTCCGATTGTAAATCTGAAGGCGTGTATGGTTCATCGTGATGATGCAGTAAACCAATCGTTTTTCTATTTAGTTTGTACCAACATTATTAAGGTTATCAATAACAAACAGGTATTACCAGTTTGTATCATCCTTTTTTTATTTGAAATATCTGAGCTAACGCCTTGAAGTGACTGAGGAAGCGCAATAAGCTTACGTATTGTCAGCAAGCAAATATAAGGTATCTTTATCATTTGATATGCAGTCAATTTGTAAACTAAGTACTTGGTGAAATTTCCAACTGTGAACTTAACTACATGGAAAGTGATTTTCCTTCTAAATAACTTTTGATAGTTTCTTGTTTGTTTGTCAAATGCTTTCTTTGAGTATAATTTAATATGCTGGATATAATCTATATGGACAAACTAAATAGCATTTGTATTTCACCAAGGTAAGTATATAATGTGATCAGGTAAATACGAAGATAAGACAAGTGAATTTGTACTCTTTTGGTTTTTGAGTGACTCCAGTACAATTAATACCTAATGTTTGGAGTTTGGTCATTCATGGTGTGATATTATATGTAAAATGTATAATGGCTGGGTCTACCAGCAATATTTTCATCATAAAAACCTTTTCCAATGATGTTATCCTCAATTGATATTACATAACAAATGTAATATATAATATCAACCGGGCAACTTTAAAGGGTACTTTGAAGTGCCAGGCAGGCGTTGTTGATTAGAGAAGCTATTTCATGATGGAGAAAGAGGACAGGGAAAAACACTTCAAGCTCAAGAACTTAAAGTGGATCAGCCGTCCAACTTTTTGCTTTTCTGTTAGAACTTGGCGACAGATTATGAGCGAAAATAAATTGTTCGGTAATAATTGTAAATTCAATTAATTTCTTGAGAATTAAAAAATCAGACCGTTTGCCATTTGTCATGATATTAATCAACATTGAAGTTTTATACACAATCAGTTATCATTAATCTTTATCTACAAGTCGTACGATCAAAGGGATAATTTACTATGTTTCCAAAAAGGGTAAAGTTATGAAAAGAATTTTAAAATAGTAATTTGAGCAATTTAGAACAATACGAAAAGATTAGAATAACCATGTTATATCCAAATATAGAAATAACTAAAACGGAATTGACCAATTAAAATTGATATCTAAGAAGAAAGTTAACTTAACTAATTATAGATAAGATAATCAATAAATTGACTAGATTATAGGAATAGAAATGGTATTTAAGTAGGTCGTTTTCCCACTTTTATACAGGATAGATTGGACTCATGTTTATAAAAATACTTTATATAGATTTTTATATTTTTCTTTTATCATCCACGTT
>JARDZP010000088.1 GCA_029240795.1 Haloplasmataceae bacterium
AAATGAAGTTAAAGTAAGTCCAATAAATAAGAAATCGATTAAGAAGAAGATAATAAATAAGACTTTATTGGTTTCCATAGCACCAATGGTCATAAATAATGTGAAAATTAAATAACCTGAAAAAGCAAAACCTAATTGTCTAGTGTCGACAGTCGCTGCTAGTTTAGTACCAAAAACACCCATTTGTATCATCCAACTTGATGCTACACCAAGCCAAAAAAATCCATATCCTGCAAATGCAGTCATTCCAAATGTATTATTATGTTTTGCATCTAATATACTTGCAAATAATTGTGCAAATGCACCTAAGAAAATAGCCCATGGTATTACGAAAGATAATCCTTCTGTAATTCCTAGTTTTTGTGATGAAGCTACTAATGTTACCATAGCAAGTCCAAAGAGTCCTAGAGCTGATGGATCAGCACATACTACTTTAACCTTTTGAATTTGTTCACTCATTGATTTCCTCCTGAAAAATGTGTTATTACTAATCACAATTCTAGATTGTAATTTGATTATATATACTTGTCAATACATTTATCAAGGGATAGAACATTATTATTTTATGAGCAAACTTTTGTTATTAACTAGGAAATTTAAGAATAAAAAAGGTACTGAGATTTTGACAGTACCCTTCAACTGATTTTTTAGTTTCAAAGATATTATTATAAGTTATATATCACCAAATTTACGATAATGTGCTAATAATAAATCTACTACTCGTCCATAACTTTGAACTCCATCAGTTTGACCATTACCTTTTAAATATGAATCATTGACGTCATTTGCTACATCACTTACTTCTCCAGCGTAATCTTTCCAAAATACATTATAATTTGTAAGATCTCTTTTTAAACCATCTGAATACATTGCTACTAGTTCTGCTGCTCCTTCAGGGTCATAACTCCAAAGTGCATTCATCGTCGATGTTAAAGCTGATAATGTACCCGAATACTGAAAGTCGATGTCAGGATGAGCCGTTGCGGTTAAATAAGCGATATAATTAGCCTCATCTTCTGAAGCAAAGCCACGTTGGTGTGCCATTTCGTGGAGGGCATCAATTGGTGTAAATAATATAGGGGTAGCCACATTAACATTAGCTTCTGCAGTAAATGGAAAATAAACGCCTACGATTCCAGTATATAACATAGGTTCGGATAGTAAGACAAATTTTGGTTTTCCGTACCGTCCCGCTAATTCTTTATAGTCCTCACCAATAACTTGATATCCTAAATATGCTCGATTAAATACTGATTGATAGCCCCCCTCTATAGTCATTACCCCATTAGAATCTTCATTTATTTCACTTCTTAATGAATTTGCCCTAAGTAATAAAATTTCACTTACAACATAAAGAACTTGGGTGTCTGTGGGTTTTACTTCTAAGTGCATAATTTGACTAATTGAGATTCTTTTGTAATTGAATCCCCAAAGTAACATAAAAAGAATATAAATAATTGAAATGTATAAAACAACATGTTTAATATACTTAAAAAACTTACGTTTTATAATTTTATAGATCAATAAGATTAATAATACTGGTACTGCGAGCACATGACCAATAAGTAAAATCTCGCCTGTTGAGAATGATACCATACCTGTTAACTGACTCAATCCTTGTATGGTCCACTTGTTCAAAGAGCTTGAATAATATTTTTCTAACCAGATATTATGGTTATCCATAAATCTTGCGATAAAATAAAAAAGAACTGCTATTAATACCAATACTAATGGCATAAACTTTCTAATAAAAGTCATTACTTTTTTTAAAATTAACATTTTTTCCCCACCTATTAACTATTTATTTATATATTCATTATAGATAATTTAGAGTGATGATGCAACATATATTACCTTGTATTTAATAACAATAGAAGCATGACCTATTAAGTCATGCTTCTATTTTAAGGCGGTTTCATTATAATCCACTTGGTAAATATATACTTTGCGTAATTTTGTTTACAATTTTCTCACAATATTTTTATCGCATTGCGTAAGAATCTATCTAGGTCTTTAAGTTTTGAAACTACAATAATTTCGATAAGTAACCAATAACCTTTGTCATAAAGTCCTTCAATAATTATACAATCATTCATTTGTAGAACTTTTAGATGAACTAATCCAGCAACTTTTTCTCAAGTTACAAGCTGAATTCTTTTTCAAATCCTTCTGTAGTCATCTTTTATATTCCATTTTATAATCTTCCATAAATACCTCCTATTATAAATAAATTCAAATATACCTGTTTTTTATTAAATCATTATTTTTTCTTTATTCTAGATACACCCTATTTACTACCTTATTTAATTGGTAAAATAAAAATACGCACTTGTGCGTATTTACTGCATAATATCAAAACATTATACTCATTTTCAGAAATCTCCACAACATTAATGTGACTGATATAGTTAATAACATGAAAGCATACCCTCCCATGAGACCTGTAATTAATCTTCGAATGTTATTCGATTCTAAAATTTTAAAGTATTGTAACAATCCATCGGTTACCATGATAGACAATAACATAATATTAAATATTATGTTATTGTAACTAAAAAGTAAAGAAATTGGTGCTAATATAAACTCTCCAATAATAATTCCTGTGCATCTAGCACAAATTGGGAATTGAAAATTTCTATAAAAGAAGGATCTTGATTGAAATTGATGGCAACCGCATTTTCTTCCAATGTGCATTAAAGTCTCCCAAATAGCTTGTTGTCCTTTTGTAGCTGAGCGGATTTTGTTAGAATTCATGTCCACACTTCATGCATTTTCTTACAGTATCTGTAGTCTTACCGGAAAAAAGCCCACAAATAAGTCCAATCGGTCCAAACAAAAAATACCCACAACAAGCATTTCCAGCATCATAATCAGAACCTTCTTCTTTTGTAACAAAGTGTATGTTTGTTGAACCACAGTTTGGGCAAGTTACATCTTGATCGTTGATATCAGATTCATCATCATCAATTATTACATATTCCGCTTCTTGTTCAATTAATTGTCTACCACAATTTTTACAAAATTTTGAAGTTTCATCATTTTCTATTCCACATTTACTACATTTCATAGAAATCACCAACCTATATTATTATTTAATGTAAATATTAGGAAAATAGCTATTTAAAAAATACTTTATAAGTATATACTATTACTTAGATACTACTTTACATTATTATTTATTTTAACATCTATTATACATGAATGAAAAATAATTGCTAAACTTATTTTATGACAAAAAGAAAAAAATAGATAATTATAGTTAATATTTGTGATATAATTTTTTTGTTAATAATTAAAAAGGGATGATACATTGGAAAATATTAAATTAACAGAATATAGTCATGGTGCTGGATGTGGTTGTAAAATATCTCCAGCTACTTTAGAGTCTATCATTAAAAACACTCGTGATACTATAAAATACCCAAATTTACTAGTTGGAAATAATAGTAATGATGATGCTGCCGCATATGACTTAGGTAACGGAACATCTATACTTAGTACTACTGATTTCTTTATGCCCATTGTTGATGACCCATTTACTTTTGGAAAGATTGCTGCGGCCAATGCGATAAGTGATATTTATGCAATGGGGGGGAAACCTCTTATGGCTATTTCAATTCTTGGATGGCCAGTTAAAGTTCTTTCTGCTGAAATAGCTAGTCTTGTAATTGATGGTGGTCGTGCAGCATGTGAAGAAGCTGGGATACCTTTAGCAGGTGGTCATTCAATTGATTCACCAGAGCCCATTTTTGGTTTGGCAGTTACGGGTATAGTTGAAAATAAACGACTTAAACGAAATAACCAAGCTACTACCGGTTGTGAAATATTCATAACTAAACCTCTTGGTATTGGTATATTAACAACGGCACAAAAAAGAAAAAAGATTGAACCAGGTGAGATTGATCCTGCCATTGAAGCTATGTGTACTCTTAACAAAATCGGTGCTGAACTCTCTTTTCTTGATGGAGTTGTCGCGTTAACTGATGTTACGGGATTTGGTTTACTCGGTCATTTAGGTGAAGTTTGTAAGGGTAGTGGAATTTCTGCGACAATTACTTATGACCATGTGCCTTTATTACCAAACACTAAAAAATACCTTAATATGGATTGCATATCCGGAGGAACAAAAAATAACTTTGCGAGTTATGGAGATACCATTGAACCAATGACAGACGAACAAAAATATATATTATGTGATGCACAAACTTCAGGAGGATTACTTGTTGTGGTTAAAAAAGAAAGTGTTCCAGCTTTCTTGAAGTTAACGAGTGATTCTGGTCTAACACTAAGTTCAATTGGTTATACTCATGAAGCCCAAGAAAAGTTAATAAAGGTTATATAATATGTTAACTACATTTAATGATTTTGAAAGAATTGTGACAGAGGAAATACCACTTATAGATGTACGATCGCCAATTGAGTTTGAAAAAGGATCATTTATAAATTCTATAAATTTACCACTTATGAATGATGAGGAAAGACATCTCGTAGGAATTTGTTACAAAGAAAAAGGACAAGCTGAAGCTATTAAATTAGGTCATTCATTAGTGACTGGAGAAAAGCGTGACGCAAGAATTGATGCTTGGTCATCTTTTGTAAACAGCCACCCAAACAGTTTATTATTTTGTTTTCGAGGTGGACTTCGCTCACAAATTAGTCAAGAATGGATAAGTAATCATACTGGTAAAGAAATACCTAGACTATTAGGTGGATACAAAGAATTTCGAAACTATCTTATTAATGCATTTGAACCTCAAGAACTAAATAGCACACCCATTCGACTTGGAGGTTGTACTGGTTCGGGTAAAACGAAATTACTTAAGAAAATAGAAAATTCAATTGATCTAGAAGGTATTGCTAATCACCGTGGTTCATCTTTTGGTAGGTATTTAACACCTCAACCCATGCAAATTAATTTTGAGAATAACCTTGCCTATGCTGTGATACAACATAAGTCTTATCGTTACTTAATTCTTGAAGATGAGGGTTTAAACATAGGTAAAAATATTATTCCTAAATCATTTTATACTTATTTTACAAGTGGAGACATAGTCATTCTAGATGTTTCATTTGAAGAACGAATTGAAAATACTTTGAATGAATATGTTGTTGAATCACAAGCTGATTATATAAAACAATTTGGACGTGAAAATGGCTTATTAGAATGGTATAACTATATTAGTTCAAGTATTGAAAGATTAAAAACTCGATTAGGTGGAGAATGTCTAAAAAGAGTTATGGAATCCTTACAACTTGCTCATAATGAACAATTAAAAACAGGAAGTTTTAATATGCACAAAAACTGGATAGAAATAATCCTAAAGGAATATTATGACCCCATGTATAACTATCAAATGACAAAGAGTACAAATAAAATCTTATTTAAAGGTAATACAGAAGAAGTTATTGACTTTTTAAGGTTCTATAACTTAAAATTCTGATATAAAAAAACGGCTAGAATTTCTCTAACCGTTTTTTGCCAATCATTCATGCATAAAATTAAACATGAATATTGGTAAATTTGATAGTCAATTGACTAATTATTCAAGTTTTTTATGTGATCCATCACAATAAGGGGCATTTTCAGTATGTTTACAAGCACATAAATAAACTGTTTTATCATCTTCAGGAGTAAATGCCATTGGCTTAAATGAAGTACCTTCATGTGCACCATTACAGAATGGTTGTTTAGAACTTCTTCCACATGAGCACCAATAATAGGTTTCTCCTTTTTTTACTTCAACAGGAATAGGTGATTTTTGAGCAATTACAGGTTTTTCCATTTTAATTTCTCCTTTTTGAAATTTTTATTCTACATTATATTTTTGCTTTTTTATATGATATTATTCATATTAAAAAAAGTATTTACTTGCTTATCAAAAATATAAAAATTAACACAAAAATATTGCTTATCACTCATTTTATCACTTAATAATTATTTCATGTTTTTTAAATGTTCATCTATAAAATTGGTTACTTCACCTAATTGTATATCTAATGAAATAGCTAATTCCTCAAATAATTTTTTTTCAGCTACTTTCATAATTGATGCATCAGATAAAGTAATTTTCTTATTATTTAACTTATATTCATCGTTTTTAGCGTAAATGATTTTTAATATTGAACTAATTTCATCTATATTTCCGCTAGAAATAATATTTAAAAATTCTTTTTTTCGTTCTCTACTATTATCTATCCATAAACAATTTTGATTAGGGATAGATTCAATCAATTTTATAGCGGTTTCCTTTGACATTAGTTCTTTGATTCGTTCTTTACAGTTATCAACAGGTAACACTATTTTCATATGAGTATTTTCAAAATATGGATATAATATATAATATTCTCTTTCTCCATTGTTTGAAATCTCAGCAATTTTGCATACTCCAGATGTTTGATGAACTACATAGTCACCTACTTTAAACATTAAAAACACTCCTCTCTTATATAATCAATAAAAAAAGGTTTTGGACAACTTCACTTACTTTTTACCCAAAACCACATGTTGTACTTCTATTATACCATTTTTTTGGCTCTTCGTGTAAATATTTTTACTAGTAATTTATTTATTCAATAATATACTCTTACTTTTTTGATGATATACACCTTTTACCGATAAATAAAATAAATTTACTGAAACATTTTATTTTTTCATCTTTTTAACTTAGTTATTCACATCAAAGTATCAAAAGTAGGTTAAGAATTTTATAGAAAATTAACAAAAAAGGAAAAGTTAGGAATTTCTAATTCCATCGATTTATTAATTAATATAATAAAGGGATACTCCCTTCTATTTCTTTCCTAATAATGTTATTATTCTTTTTAAATTTACCACAAACGCTGTTGTTGCTGCTTGTATCTCCATGCCGAAAAGACCTGTGTATGTGCAGGTTTCATATCCATGTCTATTTTTCAATTCACTATTCTTGGCTTCGATCTTATAACGCACTTTAGACAATAACTTAAACTATTCGGTTTCTTGAACCAACATATAATACCATCTATCTTCTTAAAATATATCTGAAAATTATTTAAATGTCTAGATAGATTATAAATAATTTTTATTAGATATATAAGAAAAAAAAGACTGTTATGGTATACAGTCTATCAAATATTTTTATGTACTTTACTTTAAAGTTTAACAATATTAAACCCAGTAAGTTGTAAAGGACTTTCCATTATCTATTATTATTTGTTAAATTTCATCATATTCGTCATATATATTTCCCATTATTTCTTCTACTAAATCTTCCATAGTAACGATACCTGAAAATCCACCAAACTCATCAATTAATATAGCGAAATATTTTTTTGTTGATTGTAGTTCTCTAAATAATTTATCAACACTTTTGGTTTCATTAACAAAATAGGGCGGTTGTAATATTTTTCTTATCTCAACATTATCAAACCCTATTTTATGTGCTTCTGTTAAAAAATCTTTAAGATATAATATACCTATAATATTATCAGAGTTTTCTTCATAAACAGGCACACGTGAATATTTTTCTTCAATTAAGTCATTTAAATATTCATCTAAAGGAGCATCAACATCAATAAGAAAGACATTAGTTCTGGGTGTCATTACATCTCGAGCACTTTTATCATTAAATTCAAAGATACATTGAATCATTTCTCTTTCATTTTCATTAATGTTACCTTGTTCAAGACTTGATTCTATAACTGACCTAATTTCATCTTCAGAAATTTGATCTTTAGAATTTACCTTTTGTATTCCTAAAATTCTTATGATCAAGTTAGTTGAAAGAGATAAGAATTTAACAAAAGGTATTGTGATTTTAGAAATAAAAAGAATTGGTCGTATAGCGAATAACGCTATTGATTCTGTTTTTCTTAAAGCTATTTGTTTAGGGACTAATTCCCCAAATACTAAGGTTATATAAGATAATGCTAAAGTAATTAATACTAGAGATATTTCTCCACTATATGGGACATTTAATCTATATAAAAATTGTTGTAAGTCATCAGCTAACCCTGTTGCCGCATAAGCACTTGAGAAAAATCCAGCTAGTGTTATACCAACTTGTATAGTTGATAAAAATTTAGTTGGGTCAAACAGGATGTTTTCAAGCAACTTTGCATTTTTATTTCCACTTTCAGCAAGAACTTTAACGCGATTTTTGTTTAAAGATACTATTGCCATTTCTGCTGAAGCAAAAAATGCATTTATAATTGTAAGAAAAAATATTAATAAAAACTGTGATAATAAGTTATTATCCGACGGTGTTTCCACTTTTTTCCTCCATAATTTTTATGTATATATATAATTATATCAAATTATAACAAAAAAAGATATAACGTTAAATTGGTTTTTATATAATAAAAACAATTGTAAACTAGTCATACATTTATTTTATTATGAAAAATTACTTCTATTCCATAATAGTTTTTGTTTTATACGATTGATTATCGCTTTTAAATAACATTTTTTTACATTATTCAAATCATCAATAAAAAAAGGGGCTGTAAAGAAATAAACAGCCCTTAAAT
The DNA here is from genome assembly GCA_029240795.1 of Haloplasmataceae bacterium. Lineage (GTDB taxonomy): Bacteria > Bacillota_I > Bacilli_A > Haloplasmatales > Haloplasmataceae > JARDZP01. The sequence goes on from JARDZP010000088.1 coordinate 8,509, forward strand.
GTAAAAAGGAACTTAACCTAGACTATGACATCTGGGAAAAGGTTCCTTTTTATGTTATAAT
>JARDZP010000089.1 GCA_029240795.1 Haloplasmataceae bacterium
TAGTTTTTTTGTTTAAGACGATTAATAAAAAAGTATTAACTGCGATGTTAGGATTTGCAGCTGGAGTGATGATAGCAGCAAGTTTTTGGTCATTACTTGCGCCAGCAATTGAAATGGCTGAAGCGGCTCATATGATTCCTTGGATTCCTGCAGTAATAGGTTTCTTATCAGGTGGAGTCTTCTTATTAACTGTAGATAAAATTCTACCTCATTTACATAGAAGTCAATCTATTGATAAACCTGAAGGTATTAAGACCGATTGGAAAAGAAGTATTCTTTTAGTTCTTGCTATCACTCTTCATAATATTCCTGAAGGGTTGGCTGTCGGTGTTGCCTTTGGAGCTGTAACGGCTAATTTACCTGCTGCTTCACTTGCTGGTGCAATAGCTCTAGCAATTGGTATTGGTATACAAAACTTTCCAGAAGGTGCTGCAGTTTCAATTCCACTTCGTCGTGAAGGATTTACAAGACGTAAATCTTTCTTATATGGTCAAGCATCAGGGATTGTTGAGCCTATTTCAGGTGTATTAGGTGCACTTGCAGTTATAGTAATGCAACCAATCCTACCCTATGCTTTATCATTTGCAGCTGGTGCAATGATCTATGTCGTTGTTGAAGAATTGATACCTGAAGCAAAAATTGAAAGACATAGTGATATAGGTACAATTGGAGCTATGATTGGTTTTGCGGTTATGATGGTACTAGACGTGTCATTAGGATAAAAAAATAATTATGAATATAATAAAAGGTCACCTAAAAAAAGGTGACCTTTTGATTTTCATCATATATCATGTTTTCAACCCAACCGAATTGATTATTTCTGAGTGGTTATCAAATTTAATTTACCAGTGTAAATATCAATCCATTGTTCATCTGTAATTTTCTTGCATAACTCACCAATCAAATTATAAGGAATTTGATCCATTTTTTTAAAACGAATACAACTTTTACCCATATCTAGTTTAGTAGTTGATTTTTTGATATTCTGATACAAACCAATCAAGTAGATCTTTAACTACATAAATTCCCATATGATAAATAGCTACATAATTTTTTTGTGAAGTGAAGCTAAGCTAAGAAATGGTACTGGTTCATTATGATTACATCGATAGCCAGCTGGATAAATTGAGAATGGCACTACATAGTTAATCATTCCGTAAGCCATAATTTCATCAAATCCTTCCAAGTTATCAAGGATCGCTTTTCTTAATTTCTCAATGACTACTTTTCTTTCTTCAGGTAATTCATTAATATATAATTCAGGTGAATTTGCTTGACTGATCATACTATTCCTCCAATTTAATTATTATTTATTTTATTATACATTACACTCACAGCATAGTTCAGGTTTAGTGAAAGTTTTTCATAATAGATAGTAATATTTTAATATACTAGCTATTTTTCTATTAATTAAATACATCGCTTATTTCATCAATCATTCTATTTGTAGATCCTAAACCGCCAACAGCTAATTACCATATTTCAGCATTTAAATAATGAATTGGATCATTTATAGCCGCTTTTGTACTATTAACTAACTCAATGTCTAAACAGTCTGTTGATGGTGTTAAATCTTGCACTTCTGTTGCTTCTATTCAGAACTCTTTATGAATTATGCCAAAACGTGATCCTCTCCATATGCATGCATATTACTTGTCGAAGCTTTATTATATAATCAGAAATTTTCGAATCAAATTAAATTACCTAGCATGATCCAAGTAATATTTTTAAACTTTATTTTTCTAAGTAAAAACGTAAAAATAAAAGTACCTATTAGTGAAAAAATAAATCTACTCTTGCAGCTGTAGTTGGAGAGACAAATTTGTTTCTACTTATTTGTTTCATTATTAGGCCACTTATACTTATTCCTACACAATAACTATAATACTTATAGAAATCTGCTTAGAAATAAGAGATTAATCGCATTCGGTTCGAGTTTATCATTTATGTTGAACATGAATGAACTAAAATTTTATTTATATATTAAACAAGTTATATTAATCGATAAAGTGTTATAAACTAAGATTATGTACAAAGGATAAAAGTGATATAAAAATAGTTTTTTAAAACTATTTTTATAAACAATTTAGGAGGAAAAATGAATAATGAAAAATTAAAAATAGGAATTATTCTTGGAAGTACACGTCCAAATCGTGTAAGTCCACAAGTTGGTGATTGGGTAAAAGGTATTGCTGACAAACGTGGCGATGCAGATTTTGAAATTGTTGATATTGCTGCTTTCAATTTACCATTTCTAGGTGATCCGAATGGAATGGAACAAGTAACTGCATGGTCAAAAAAGCTTACAAGTTTAGATGGATTTGTATTCATTGTCGCAGAATATAATCACAGTTTAACAGGTGCATTAAAAAACGCATTAGATTTAGCGCGTGATGAATGGAATAATAAAGCCGCAGGTATTGTAAGTTATGGATCAACAGGTGGAGCTCGCGCAGCTGAACATTTACGTGGTATCTTAGGTGAATTACAAGTTGCAGACGTTCGTACACATCCAACCATGTCTCTATTTACTGACTTTGAAAACTATAGTGTATTTAAACCAGCTGCACTCCATGTTGATAATGTCAATCTAATGCTTGGTCAAGTTATAGCTTGGAGTAAATCATTAAAAAATTTAAGATAACAACCTAATAAAAGATTAAGGAAGGGAACAATATAGTTCACTTCCTTTAATTTTATTGATAAAATTGTTATTATAATTCTCTAAATTGTTTATATGAAATCATAGAATTAGTAACATGTCCTATCGAAAATAACACAATCAGAATTATTAAAGGAATGCTATTAAACCACAAAGCACCAAATAGGAAATATAATATTGAAAAAACCACCATAGGTAATTATAAGGTAGAAAAAAACGATTAGAAGAATATCTAGTCGTTAAATCATTTTATATTGTTACATATTTGCTTTACTAACTTTACGAATTCTACCTTTGATAGGTATATTTTGTAACTCTTGTAAAACCATTTCACCTTTATTATTTAAAATTTCTACAAATGTTGAAATATCGAGAACATTAATAATTCCTATATCTTCAGCTGTCATGCCATTAATATTAGATAATGTACCTACAATGTCCGCTGGTCTCATCTTTGTTGTTTTTTTGCCTGCATTAATATGAATTTTCATAATCTCTTTATTGAATGTTGCACCTTTTGTTTCTTTAATTTCGGGTGTAGAATTTATTTTTTCAACAAATCTTATTTTAGAATTCATAACAGTTTCTTTCTCAGGTTTATCTTTTAACGGGATTTCATGACCAATATATTCTTCAATTTCTGTTAAAAACTTGCTCTCATACTTTGTTACAAAAGTAACTGCTTTGCCTTCCTTGTTTTGACGACCAGTTCTACCTATTCGATGTACATAACTTTCTTTATCTAGCGGAATATCATAATTGATTACTAGAGTAATATTATCAATATCTATACCTCTAGCCGCAACATCTGTTGCTACTAAATACCTAAAATAACCTAATTTGAAATCATTCATTACTCTTAACCGATCTCGTTGTTCCATTCCACCATGAATCTTATCACAAGTATATTTTAAATTAACCAATTCATTATGAATATCATCAACTTTTTGCTTTGTATTACAAAAGATAATACAGCTATCTGGGTTATCGACTATTGTTATGTCTTTTAAGAGTTTTACTTTATCTATTTCTTCTACAGTATATCTTTCTTGTTCTATTCTACTAGCAGTCGAATTTTTCTCTTCAATTTCAACATATATTGGATCATTCATATATTTTTTTGATAATACTTCAACATCTTTAGGCATCGTAGCTGATAATAAAATGGTAATGCGTTCTTTAGACAAACTATTTATTATTGTTTCAATTTGTTCAATAAAACCCATATTTAACATTTCATCAGCTTCATCAATTACGAGATATTTAATATTAGATATATCTAGTGTTTCTTTATCCAAATGGTCTATAATTCGACCAGGTGTACCTACAACAACATGGGTTTTTTGTTTAAGTTCCTTTTCTTGATTTAAAAAAGGAGACTTACCGTAGATTGCCGATACTTTAAGCCTTTTAAATCTTCCAAGATTAAAAAACTCCTCTTTGACCTGAATTGCAAGCTCTCTTGTAGGCACTAGTACTAATGCTTGAGGTTTATTTTCAAGCCAGTCTACTGATTCACAAATAGGTATCGCAAATGCGGCAGTTTTTCCGCTTCCAGTTTGGGATTTTACGATTACATCTTTTTTAATTAAAACTGCTGGAATAACCTGTTCTTGTACCATTGTCGGATTTGTATAATTTAACATACTTATTGACTTTAATAAATCGCTACTTAATTGATAATCATTAAAATTGACATTTGTCATCTTATTCACTCTTTCCATAATCTTTCTAAAATTATTATTTGAAATATATCATTATTTATGTTTAGTAAAAATACCTATTATTAAATATAAAAAAGCCATCTTGATACAAGATGACTTTATTTAAAAACGATACTACATACAATTGTATAATATCAGATAAATCTTTACTTCTTGCTTAATATTTTTCAGTATCTTTTTTCATCATACACTTAATGACATTATTATTATAACTTTAATGTAACTATATTCTTTATTATATCACATTTTTTAATAATTCGTAACTTAAGTATTCACTTATATCGAAAAAAAATTTCATCAACTATTCAAAATTATGTATATAGAAAATAGCTAACTGTGTTCTGTCTCTAAGATTTAACTTTTCTAAGATAATTGTTATATTATTTCTAATTGTTCCTTCACCTATAAATAATTCGTGACTTATTTCTTTATTAGACATTCCTTGTCCAATCAGTCGAATAATATCAAATTCACGATTTGTCAAATTAAAATCACTTGGCTGTTTTTTATTATTTTTAGACATTAAATCGGGGATCATTAAAGCGATTTGTTTTTCAAAAACTACACTACCTTTGGCGACAGCTCTCACACTTTTAACAATACTATCAGCAGGTTGACTTTTTAAAATATAACCTTCTGCTCCACAATTTAATGCCTCTTTTATAAATTCAGTATCTTTAAAAGTTGTTAACATAACAACTTTTATTTCAGGAAAAACCGCCTTTATTTTTGATGCACCAATTACTCCATCACATATAGGCATTCTAATATCCATTAACACAATATCTGGCTTATATTCTTGACATAACTTATACGCTTCTTCACCATTTTTTCCTGTTCCAACTACTTGAAAATCATCCTCTAATTCAAAAATCATTTTTAAACCATCACAAATTAATGTGTCATCATCAACAATTAATAACTTCATCCTAAACTCCTAAATATTATTTTGAAAAATGTTCGTTTTTATATTAGGTATAATACATATGATTGTAAATCCATCACGACCATCAATATTAATTACTCCGCTAACATTTTTAACTCTTTCTTTCATTCCACTTATTCCAATTCCATCTATAATATGACTACAACCTTTTCCATTATCTTTGTAATGGAACCTGATAAAGTTTTTATTTGCCTCTATTTTTATATCAATATTCGTTGCACCAGAATATTTTGATGCATTAGTTAGTGATTCTTTTAAATTAGTTATTAATACTTCTAAAATTTCTGGTTTAATAATAATAAATTTACCATCAAATTCAAAATTTATTATACTAAAATTAAATTTATCAATTATATCTCTAAATATATTTTCATCTAGTTCTCTTACTGGTTTAATATTATACACAGTGTTTCTTATCATTTCTAATGCTGAACTCAATTTTGATATACATAAGGAAATAATCTTAAGTGATTTTTCTGAATCTTTCATAAATAATTTATCAGCAGCTTCTAATTGTATTAATATTCCAGCTATTTCATGACCAATATTATCATGTATTTCACGAGCGATTCGATTTCTTTCTTTTACTTCAGTAAATCTTTCAATTTCTTTATTATTTTGAATTAATTTTATTTTAACATTTTCTAATTCATATCTTAATTTTCTCTCATTATCTATTGACTCATAGAAATGTTTTTGTTGAATAAAATTTAAATTTAATAAATAGCCTGAAATACTACTGAATAATATTATATAAAATAAAGAATATAAGTTGTAATTAAAAATGAAGTATATGGTGACAAAAGAAAAAACAATTCCTAGGTAATAAGATCTATTAAACATAATGTCTAAAGCGATAAGAGCTAATAAACTATTAAAATAGTTCATATAAAAGACTATTAAACTTATAATGATATAGCTAAATATAGAAAATAAGCGATTATTAAAAAATTTTTCTTTTAACATCAAGACAATTAAAACGACTAATGAAATGATAACTATTTTCGTTAGTTCATCATTTAAGAAACCTTTTGAAAAATAATTGTCAATCCAAATTTGAATTATTGAATAAGAGATTATTATTACGTATAGTATTGTTTTCAAATATATCACCATTTCCCCAATTATTTACATTATATAATTTTTATTTGTTTAATGCAAACAAATAAAAATCACATATCACTTTGATATGTGAATTAAAAAATTATAATTTTGCATAATCGATACTTTTGAATAAACCACCCACAAAAAAGACAATTCCAAATAAAATTAATACACCAATATTATCTAATAGATCAACAAAAGTCCCATGATTAACTAATATTTCATTTGCACCTGACATTACCCAACTTGTAGGAACAAATTTACCAACAGTTTGAAGCCACATAGGCATCAATTCTGCTGGCCAATAACAACCTCCAAGCATCGCTAGGGGTGATGCGACAATACCCACTGTTATATAAGCTTGAATAGGTTTTTTTATGTAAGCTATCAAAGATAAGCCCATGGTTATACTTACTAAAGAAAAGATAAAAACAAGTAAAAATAAGTAAATAAATCCATAATCATATTGGAAATTTAAAATATATTTAAATGTAAACATGATCACAAATACTTGTAAAAAAGCAATGATTACATAACTTAATAAATTTTCAGCTAAATATTTTTTTAAACTTATTGGTGAATTAAAGATTCTAAATAAGGTTCCATTTTTTCGATCTTCTAGTATTAATCCACAGGTAATGATTGAGATATAGATTAGAAAATAGACTGTAAAACCAATGCTATAGCTTGCTTGTTCAATTAGACCAGATTGATCATTTTGATTGTTAATTTTAAGATTACTATATTCAAAATCATTTAATAATTGATAAAATAATATCTCATTACTGTCTGTATTTGAACTTATCTGAACTAAATTATTTAAGTAAGATTCAATATACATTTTAACATTCATCACATTTTCATTTTCAAAAATATAATAATCTTTAACTAATACCAATTCATTCGAAATGATTTGTTCTTCAAAACCATCATTTATTTCAATAACGTAATCGAGTTGATACCCGATAACATCAGTGATCATTTCATCCTTATCAACTATTTTTACATTATAAAATGGATTCTTTTGTAATTCTTTAATTACAATTTTTGATAATTTGCTTTGATCATGGTCAACTACTCCTACTGTAACGGTGTTGAATGAACCAAATAAAAACATTAAGACAAACAATAATGGAATAATTAACAGCATTGATAATCTAATTTTATTTCCAATAATTCTTTTTAAACTCAATCTAAATATTCGCATATTTTCTTCTCCCCTCAAAGAAAAATATCAATCCGTAAACAATTACTACCATAATCACTAAACCGATATATCCTTGTACAATTACTTTATTGGGAAAATCAAATAGACTACCCATTATAATATTTTTAGCATAATAGTTAGGAGATAGAATCGCAATTGCTTCTACTGTTGTTTTTGGACTAAATGCGCCGACAGAAGCTGGTAAAATAAAGGATAACAATGCGATTATTCCAAAAGATGTTGTATTACTTTTCGTTATAAGAGCTAATAAAACTCCGATTCCCACAACGATTATAACAAATAAAAGAATGGTTGAACTGATTATTAATAAATTCCCATCCCAATTAGCTTTAAATACATACTTAGAAAATAAAATGGATACAAAAGCCGCGATAAATGAATATAAAATACACCCTATTAATCTTCCAATTATGAGTTGATATTTTTTTACGGGTAAACTATTTATTCTAATACTAAGTCCTCCATTAATATCCCTAAGAATAATTGATACACCAAACACTGAACAAATCATTAATATTTGTAATAATGTTTGAACAGAATAGTAATCTAAAGAATTTGGAAATACTCCCTTACTGTTTAGCTGTCCCCTTTCAAGTTTATAGTCTTGTATTTCTTGATCTACCGGAAGATTATTTTTTAATAATGAAATGGTTAAGTTATATGTATTTAGATAACTATTTACAACTGCTTCTACATAAGTACTATTTTTTGTTCCATAAATTTCTATTACGCTGGTGTTTCCATCAGTTAATAATTTAGAAAAATTATTATTAATAAAAATAATACAGTTCACATTTCCTTTTTCTAAAGCAACCGCTGCCTCCTCTTGTGTT
>JARDZP010000090.1 GCA_029240795.1 Haloplasmataceae bacterium
TGTTTTTAACTATTCAAAGATTAGTTCATAATTACCCATGTTACCATAAAATTCTTTAATTTTAATATAATATGTTCCCGCTAATAAATTAATTTCAATTTTAAAGTCATTTGTATCCGTATCATAATTATCAGCTTCTACTATTAAATCATCATTTGAATCGTATAGATTTCCTATGGTATCAAGCGAACTAACTGAGTAAATCGTTACATATGTAGTTTCAGAAAGAGTAAATGAATAATAATCTTCATCAAAGTAATAATCTAATTGAGATGATACAGTATCATTTACTTCAATATTCACTGCTTCTTGTTTCATCTCATTAAAATCATTATATCCTTCTACAAAAAGGGAGTAGTTTCCTTGTTCATCTCCGTAATAATCATCAACTTTTAGATAATAGGTTCCAGGAGTTACATAATACAGAATTCTAAAGTCACTGGTCGCACTAATGTAATCATCATCGCATTGCACAATTATTTCTAATTGACTATCGAATAAAGTACCTAATGTATCAAAAGTACTTACTGTATAAAGCATAACATACATTTCATCAGTTACTGTAATTATATAATAATCTTTATCACCATAATAATTAAATTGACTTGATATACTTTCTTGATCATTAATTCCAATTGTAATGGCCTCTCCTTCTAACATTTCTTCATTATTGTCATTAAATGTTTCTAAATGAAATTGATATGCGCCTAAATCACCATAATTTTCCCGTACTTCAATATAATAAGTACCTGGATGAAGGTAACTCATAATTCTAAAATTGGATCCTGGATTTTCAAATGTACTGTCATCATTAGATTCAATTACATCACCACTATAGTCGTATAAAAAAGCGTAAGTATCTAAATCACCGGTTGTATATATTAAGACAACCATGGATTCAGTAATAGTAAAGACATAGGTATCGGTTTCATCTGATGCATTGAATTGATTATTATATAATGAGTTTATATTAACTATTATGGAATCATCTGGATATGGTGCTGTTTCACCATTTTCAATGAAAATTTGATAATCACCCGTATTGTAGTTATATTCTTCTACAGCAATATAATAAGTACCACTCGTAAGATATATTTCAATTCTAAAATTGTTTGTTCCTAAATCATCACCTTCATCTTCTTCGACGATTAAATTTTTGTTTGAATCATATAAAGACCCATACGTATCAAGAGAGCCCATGGTATAGATAACAACTTGTTTATCCACTACTATTTCGAAGGTATAATAATCTTTATCAAGATTATAATCTAATTGACTTGAATAATGATCTTCTATTTCCAAAGTTACAGCTTGGTTAAAAATTTCATTTTGGTCATTGTATCCTTTTACATAAATTTCATAGATTCCTAAATCACCATAGAACTCTTCTACTTTAAGATAATAGGTTCCTGGAGTTAAATAATATATGATACGAAAATCACTAGTTTCCATTATTGGATCTTCATCAAATTCATTTAGAAAATTTTGATTAGCATCATATAAATAACCATATGTATCTAGAGTACTAATAGAATAAAGCATTATATTCATTGCTTCTGTAGTTGTAAAGCGGTAAAAATCTGTATCATTATCGTTGTCAAATTGACTAGTTAAACTTGTTCCTAAATCAATATTAACCGCTTGTTCAAAAGATTCATTTTGATCATTGTTAATAGAGCTGTTTTTTATACAGATCTGATAATCACCTATATTGTAGTTATATTCTTCTACAGCAATATAATAAGTACCACTCGTAAGATATATTTCAATTCTAAAATTGTTTGAGCCTATAACATCACCTTCATCTTTTTCAATAATTAAGTTTTTGTTTGCATCATATAAATAACCATACGTATCAAGCGCACTTATGGTATAAATAATGACCTTTTTATCTTCTACTATTTCGAAGGTGTAATAATCTTTATCAGAATAATAATCAAATTGACTATAGTAATTAGCTTCAATTTCCAAAGCTACTGCTTGGTCAAAAATTTCATTTTGGTCATTGTTTCTTATTAAATAAATTTCATAACTTCCTAAATTACCATAGAATTCTTCTACTTTAAGATAATAGGTTCCTGGAGTTAAATAATAAATGATTCGGAAATCATGAGTTCCCAGTAGATCATCTTCATCAAATTCAGTTATTAAACTTTGATTTGCATCATATAAAAAACCATATGTATCTAGTGTACTAAGAGAATAAAGTATTATATTCATATTTTCTGTGGTTGTAAAGTGATAATAATCTTTATCGTAACCGTAGTCAAATTGGCTAGTTATACTTGAGCCTAAATTAATAGTCACAGCTTGTTCAAAAGTTTCATTATCATCCAAATTAACTCGAAAATTAATTTCATAACTTCCTATTTCATCATTAAATTCAGATACTTTTAAGTAATAGGTTCCACTAGTCAGATAATAGAGTATACGGAAATTTAAGTTACCATTACTGTCATCATCATACGTTAATTGATTATGAAATTCATCGTATAATTCAACATATGTATCTAAATCACTTTCTGAGTAAAGTAACAAATTGGAATTATTAGTTACAGTTATAATATAATAGTCTTCATCTCCGAAAGAATCAAACTGACTTTGAATATTGATTGTATTGGTAATATCGATTGTTACTGGTGTTCCATCTTCAAAAATTTCATTGTTATCGTTATAAGCTTCGATATGGAATTGATAATTTGATAATTCAGATGATTCAACATTGATATAATACGTACCTGGAATTAAATAGATTTGAATTATAAAGTTTTCATTTGCACTATTGTCATAGCCAGAATCGATAATATTTCCATAAATATCAAATAAGTTACCTGTTGTATCTATATCACCAGTTGTATATAAAATAACGTTATTTAATTCAGTAACTGTAAACATATAACAATTAATATGATCTTGAACATCAAAGGTTGCATCACTTGTCGTATTTAATGCTACTTCGATATAGTCATCTGGTAATTCTACAAGAATATTTATATCGGTAAATACATTGTCCATTAATAAGGAATCTAATACAACAAAAGCATCTTGTCCTATGGATATATCAATTGGATTACCAGCTAAGAAAATATCAATTCCAAATAAATTTGTAATATTTGATGTATAAGTAAATGAACCATTTTCATGCATTGTCAATAGAACACCAATATCAGTGATTTTATTATCACTTAACATCAGTAATTCTAACTTATTAAGTTGAACTAGTGGTGAAATATCACTAATTAAATTATTTGAAAGAGTAAGCAGCTTTAAATTGATTAATAAACTTAATGGTGAAATATCTATTATTTCGTTGTTATCAAGAATTAAATATTTTAAATGAGTTAATTGACTAATTGGTGTAAGGTCAGTAATGGAATTCGAAGACAAAATTAATGTTGTCATATTTTTCAAGTAATCTATTCCAGATAAATCAGTTATATTTTTATTGCTTAGATCTATAGAACCTATAGTTAGTAAATCCTCCTCAGTAATAGCTTCAATAGGTTCATTTAACTCTTCACGAATTGCCGCTTCCAAATTAGGATCATCAAAATGAATTCCATTAGTAGAATTGCTATATTCGACTGTCAATTTATATTCGCCAAACATATCAGTTATTGGTAAACTAAAATGAGTGATTAAGATATAATATGTTCCAGAAGTTAATGTTATATTTAATCTTGCATTAAAATCTATACCACCTAAAATTTTACTTTGAATAATATTGCCCATTTCATCTACTACTTCAATTACAGTTATTAAATTACTGCTTGTATAAATACTTAAGTTTGAATATTGCGCTAATACAATTTTAAAACAATCTATATCATTTGGATAATGAATATAGAAAGTTTTTTCTTCACCTATTTCAATTAAACTAGCATGATCAATATCATTTCCTTCATCTTCATTTAATAAATCTTCAAATATATCGATTAATACGAAATTTGATGTTAATTGAATAAGAATTTGATATACTTCGCTACCTTCTGTTAAATCTAATGGATTTCCAAGAAGGTAGATATGATAAAAACCAAAAGGCATTGTAGAGAATGCTCCATTGATATACATCTCTTGTAAAACTGATATATTAACAATGTTGTTATTGCTTAAATTTAAGGTATTTACATTTGTAAAATATTCTAACCCACTTAAATGAGATATATTACTGTCATTAAGATCCAAACTAGTAATGTTTTGTACATCTTGTAAAGTAATAGGTTCATTCGTATAACCTAGAATATTACGAATAGCTTGTTCTAAAGCATCATCCACAAGAATGTAAGATAAATCATTTATAACATGTATTATTCTTACAACATCAACATCTTCATTTATTATTTTATATGTAATAAAGTAATCTGCTGGTACATTAATATCAACATTGCCAGTTCTGATTACTTGATTAGAAATATCTATTCCATTTAATGTCGCAGTAGCGCCTTCTTCAACATACTGTTGACCGATATATAAATTCACTTCTTGATTACCGTTTAAAGTAATAACTGGCTCAATATCTTCAACGATTGATACAGTTATAGTTTGAACTGTTGTGTTACTATATTGGTCTGTAACAGTATAGGTAACTGAAAAAGTTCCAACTGAATTCATATTAACTTGCGTTGTATCGACATGTGTCATTGATAAACTTATTTGACCCTCTACGTTATCAGTTGCACTAACACCCATTAACCAATCCGGTGTAGGCGAATTTACCAAAAATTGTAAATCTTGTAGCCCTAAAAAGACAGGTTTAGTAGTATCAACTATGGTAACAGTGAGAGTTAACGTTGTCGTAAATCCATCAGTGTCTGTTACCTCATAGTTCACGTCAAATTGTCCTACTTCATTCATATTTACTTGACTTGTATTGATATTACTAGTTTTTATTGTTATTGGACCATCTTTGTGATCGTTTACTTCAACCGCATTTAACCAATTTGGTTCAGATGAACCAAATTCATATAATACTTGAAATTCATTTTTAATGGTTATTACCGGTTTGGGATTTTCGATGATTGTTACAGTAATTGTTTGTATTGTTGTATTCCCACTTGAGTCAGAAACAGAATATGTTACAATAAATGTTCCGATTGTAGTCATATTCACTTGAGTTGAATCGACATGGTTCATTGATAAACTAATTGGTCCATCTAAATTATCTGTTGCACTAATTCCTTCTAACCAATTAGGTGCAGTTGAATGAACCACATATTGTAAATCTTGTAAACCCAATATTACTGGTTTAGTTGTATCAACAATTTTAATGGTAATTACTTTTGATGCGTTATTACCGTCAGAGTCAGTTGCCTGAAAAGTAATATCAAATTGTCCTACTTGATTCATGTTGACTTGACTTTTATTTACATTACTGGTTTCTAAGGTTATTTGTCCATCCTCTTCGTCGTTCACTTCAACCGCAGCGAGCCAATTAGGTTCAGTTGATCCAACTTCATATTCTTTTTGAAAAACAGCATTTATTGTAATAACAGGACTATTATTTTCTGCATTGGTTGTAGTAGTACTGGCTCCAGTTGTTACTGAAGAAGTTGTAGAAATCGAAGATAATTGTGATGTTATTTTATCACAACCTGATAATACGAAAATTAATGAAGCTAAAAATAAAAAAGATAAAATAGTTTTTTTCATGACATCCTCCCATCAATATAATCTATTTAAAAATTTCTAAAAGCCTTTTTTCTAGAGTCTCCTCCTTCTCATTTGACACCGTAATAGTTTATGAAAGACAATATGAAAAGGTTAGGCATTTTAAACATATTCTTAACTAACTTTTTTATGCATAAATGTATTTAATGAGTAAAGATATTCATGTAAATACTTGAAAGAAAATGAGAGTTTTATCTTATTAATATTTTTATTATGGTATTTTATAATTCACTTTAAATTAAAAAAAGAGATCTCCATTTTATTTTACGAATGGAGACCTTTGTTTATTTTAATTATTACTTAAAGACAGGATGATTAGTAATGACTCTTGAGATATACTTTCAATTCCAAATGATAAGGCAAACAAGTTTAATACTTCGGTGTTGTCAGCAATGGTAATTGAACATTGAGATTGCCACTTCATCTTTAATTTTTTTATTTCAGTACACAATAATTTTAAATAAGTAATATCTGAAACAGAGCCTTATTATAATCTATTTAAAATATATTCTTGCTAAACGTACACTACCTTCATTTACTATCACTTTAATATTAGCTTCATTAGCTATTAATAGTGGAATAGGATTTGAAATTCGTTTATTTGTATTTGGATGTAATTTAAATGTATCCAAAAGGATATTATTTTGAAATACAGAAATTGATACTTCATCATCACAACAATACTCAAATGATACCGAATTATTTTTTGTAATATTGTTAATAGAATAAGTCGCAAATTCTCCACTTGTTAAATTTAATAAAAACCGATCCCACAAACAATCAAAAAAGAAACGTTTTTTCTTTGTATATGTTTCGTCCTCTATCATGCACATTTTTGTTTCTGTACGATATCCATTTTGATTAACATCTGTTCTACTTCCACTATATGACTGTCCAATTCCAGGTAACTCGTCAAAATCAGTTGCACGTACTGAACAACCAGGCGTTCTAAAAACTGCACTCGTCACTTCTGGATTATATTTACAATTTTCTATCTTCATGTTTTCTAAAAATCCATCTAATATTTTCGCAGCTTGTTCATAACTAGGACGAATTCCTCCTTGAGTGTATTCTATAAGTTGTTTCCAACCTTCTGGAAGTTCTATAGAATAAGGAGAATTAGTACAATTCATTTTCTTCCATGGCCATAGATTATAACCGATTCCAAGGGATACAGATAAAGGATAAAACGCTGTATACCATTCATTTAGGTTTTCTCCAGTCTCTCCTAACCATAAAGGTACATCTAAATTATTAGATAATTCTATCCATTCAGTTAATGCGGATCGATCTGGTAAGCATGCATAACGATGGAAATGGATAACCATGTTATCATCATACTTCTTATAAAACACTTCTTTATTAGTAGCCCAGTGATGACCTTCAATGGAAATCAAATGTTTTTTGTCTACTTCTCTAATAGCAGCAATGGCTTCATCATAAAATTGAGAAAGTTTTGGTAACAAATAATCAAAATCACCAATCTCATTTTTAGGACGAATTGGCTCATTTAATAAATCATATCCACCAACTATCCATCGATCTTTATAACGTTCAGCAACTTTTCTCCATATATTTATTCCTTTGTTCCAACTGTCTTCATCTAAAAATAAACGAGGAATATTATCTACTGAATCATCAATATTAGCTCCTGTTTGTCCACCTGGTGCACCATGTAAGTCTAAAAATACATATAATTTATATTCTTCACACCAGTCAATACATTGGTCAATCAGTTTAAATCCATCTTCTATCCATAAGATTCCAGGCTCGTTTTCCATCACTAATCTCCAGTTAAATGGAATTCTAACGGAGTTATAACCTTGTTCTGCCATGCTTTTTATATCTGCTTTAGTTATATAATTTTCTCTAAACTTTTGCCAAAATGCATTTGCATACTTACTTCCTGTTAGTTCTCGCAATACAGATTCTATTCGACTTGGTCGGTCAAAAGTCTGACTTGAAGACTTCCACATATAGCCTTCACAAAGTAGCCAATTTCCGACCCCCCAACCTGTTAAGATAATTTCTTCTCCCACTTCGTTTACAATGGTTCTACCTTTGGCTTTTATAAAGCCTTTTACTCTATAATTGCTTATTTTTCCGTTCATTTAATCAACCCTCATTCTATTTTAATATAACATTGATATTTTCATTATAACAAAAATTTCTCATTTTTAAAGATGATTAATATATTTTATTAATATATATAAAAAAACACTTCTGCCAAAAGTGCTAATCTACATAAATATGCCCATAAATTGAGTTAAAACTTTAATTTATTGTATTTTTATAATTCCTCCTATTATATAATTTTAGCTACTCTAGCAGAGATTTTTTCTGGTTCTACATTTGGTGCGAATCGTTCAACAACATTTCCATTCCTATCAACTAGAAATTTAGTAAAGTTCCATTTAATATTAGAAAATAGAAATCCTTTTTTCTGTGATTTTAAATAGGTGTATAGCGGATCCTCATTTTTTCCATTTACTTCTATTTTTGAAAACATTGGAAAGGTAACTCCGTATTTTAATTGGCAGAAGTTTTGAATTTCCTCCTTAGTTCCAGGCGCCTGATTTGCAAACTGATTACATGGGAAATCAAGAATTTCAAAACCTTTTTCATTGTATTTTTCATATAAAGCTTGTAACCCTTTGTATTGTGGTGTAAAACCACAGCCCGTTGCTGTATTAACAATAAGAAGAACCTTTCCCTCATATTTTTTAATC
>JARDZP010000091.1 GCA_029240795.1 Haloplasmataceae bacterium
CATCAAAGCAGTTTATCATAATCTTAATTTAGTTAACAAAGAAATTGCGATTATTGGTAGCTTAGGTAATAGTGAAGGTTATTTCAATGATGAATTAAAGAAAGCTATTTTAAAAATTGATCCAGGATTTAATATTCATGAATCACTTATTGAACCAGTCGTTGGTTCAGCTTTTCAAGCCTATGAAAACGCCAAAAACAATTAAATATTTAAAAGCCCATCTTATAATAGTAAGATGGGCTTTTAAATATTTGATAATAGTTACTTAAAATTAAGCTTTCCTCAATTTGCCTAAATATATCTCAATAATTTATTAAATCTATAGTATAAAAAAGGACAAAGTAAAAAATTCTCAATTTTATTACGACTTATTTGTCATTGACAAAAAGAGTGTTTTGATGCATTTATCAATAAATTACCAAACTATATAAAAACTATTAGGAATTGCTATCTGCGAAAGTTAAGTAATTATAATAACAATGATGTTTTTATTATAAATTCACCCGTATAAACATACACTTTTAGTAATTGTTGATTAAACACGATAAATGAATTAGTTCTAAGTGAGCTAATAAGAATATAATACAGTGCATAAGGATAGATAAGTAAAGATGTGTAGGGGTGAAAATAGTTGGCTGAAGTTAAAGTTGGTGAGATATGGACTTTTCTAGTGCCTCTAACAAATGATAACACAAAGTATAAAGCTCGACCGGTACTTATTATTAGTGTGAATGAGAATTTTGTTCATTATCAAAGCATTAATTATGTTGTAATAAGTTCAAGTTCGGTAGAAGAAGAGTTTGATGTTGTTATAAATGAAGAAGAGGCAACTAAAATAGGATTACAAAGCAAATCATTAATTAAAACGACTAATATATATACAGAAAATAAAACATCATTAGGAAGTAAAATTGGTGATTTACCAAAAGGTATTTTAGATAAATTTAAACGTAACTATAAAGTTTTTCAAGATTACATTATAAGTAATTTAAAATAATAAATTTATTATTAAATATATTTTAGAGGTTAAATAATTTAACCTCTTTTTTAATATTTATTAAGGTAAAAATTAAAGAGGTAAATCGATATGGGAGATATGATGAATTTGAATCATAATAAAATTGTTGTAAATAATGGACAAAAGTATTTTAACGGTGAATCTGCCAGATATTTACTATTAAAAACCGTAAATCATTTAAATAGTAATATACCTTATGAATTTGTCCTTCATCATCGTGATAAATTCACTTTATTACACCAATTGATAAAATACTTACACTAAAATTCTTTCGTTTTACTAAAATTACTACTTTAAGTTGACATAAATAAAAAATAAAGTTCTAGATATTGGATATAAATCGTTTAAAATCAAATTTTTAGATCTAGTTTTTGAATATTCTTCCATTAAATCTATTGGATTTTCAATAAATTAACTAAAAAATGTATTTTAATCGACAAAATAATATAAATTGTTCCAAATTTACGTATAAATGGGACAAATATATATACTTTTTATATTTTTTATGCCATTATATTGATTTATTGATATAATTAGAAATAGTATTTAAGGAGGAAATTAGATGGGAAATATTTATTTTTATTTTTATTTTAGTTAGTTAAAATAAAATTATATGGTTTTTTAAGGTAAAATATGTTGAATTATGTAATATATAATAAGAAATTATTGCATTAAATACTTTATTATGGTAAAATTTTCCTATAATTTACATATTTCGAGGTGAAAGAATGGCTAAAAAAGGTTATAAAATAGGTATTGACTTAGGAACAGCAAATACATTAGTTTATATTAACGGTCATGGTATTATCTTTAACGAGCCTTCTGTTGTTGCCGTTGATAGAAAAACAAACAAATGTATAGCGGTAGGCCACATAGCTAACGCTATGTTAGGTAAAGGACACGAAGGAATTAAAGTTGTTAGACCTCTAGAAGGTGGGGTAATAGCCGATTTAGATGCTTGTAAAGCTAATTTAGAATTTATATTTAAAAAATTAGATAACATTAATGTAGATTTTAAAAAATCAACTCTGTTAATTTGTTGTCCATCAGAAATATCAACAATTGAAAAAGTGGCATTAAAAAATTTAGCAGTTAATTTAGGTATTAGTGATGTCTTTATTGAACAAGAAGTTAAAGCTGGCGCAATAGGTGCTGGAATAGATATTTTTGCACCAAAAGGATCAATGATTATAGACATAGGTGGTGGCTCAACTGATATCGGGGTATTAGCTTTAGGAGACTTAGTTGTTTGGGATTCTGTTCGTATAGCTGGAAATTATTTTGACAACGAAATTTTAAAATATGTAAAAGTTAAATATAATATAGCTATTGGACAAACTACTGCTGAAAAAATTAAAATCAACCTTGGAACACTTAGAAGAGTACTTGATGAAGATAAAGAATATACTTTTGCTGGAAGACACATTAAAACAGGTATTCCTAGCAAGGCAGTTATTAAGCAATCTGAAATACGTACTTTGTTTTTAACAGCATTTGAAGCTATTTCTAACAAGGTAATTAAAGTGTTACAAGAAACTCCACCTGAATTGTCTTCAGACATTTATAATTCTGGAATTTATTTAAACGGTGGTGGAGCACTAATCGACGGGGCAAAAGAATACTTTGAAAGTACCACTGGTTTAAAAGTTACTATATCACCAAATGCATTAACTGCTATTGTTGAAGGAACCAAATTTTTATTAAAAAATAGAGGTAATTATTTGGTAAAGCCATTAGAATAATTAATTTACAAAATTAAGGAGGAATTCATAATGGAAAAAAAGTTTGGTATAGGTATTGATTTAGGAACTACCAATTTGCTAGTTTATGTTCAAGGAAGTGGGGTTATTTTTAATGAACCATCAGTTGTAGCATTCGATATCGTTACTGGAAATGTAATTGCAGGAGGACATGACGCTTTTGCTATGATAGGTAAAACACATGATAAGATTCGTGTGAGCCGACCATTGCGTGATGGAGTTATATCTGACATGGATGCTGCAAAAGCTTTATTACGTTATGTATTTGGACGTGTACAAAATGTAATCAACTTTAAACAATCAAAATGTTTAATTTGTTGTCCATCAGAAGTGACTCAAATTGAAAGAGAAGCTATGCGTGAATTAGCAATTCAAATGGGTATTACTGATGTATTTATTGAAGAAGAAATCAAATCAGGAGCCATAGGAGCAGGTGTTGATATCTACAATCCTACTGCAACAATGATAGTAGACATAGGTGGGGGTACAACAGACGTAGGTGTGCTTTCATTAGGAGATGTAGTTTTATCTCAATCAATTCGTATTGCAGGTAACTACATTGATCAAGAAATTATAAAATATGTGCATAAAACACATAATCTTGTAATTGGTCAAAAAACAGCTGAGTATGCTAAATTTCAAGTTTCTACTTTATTAGAAGAAGACGAAGAAAGATTCTGTAGAGTTTCAGGTAGAGATTTAGTAACAGGGTTACCATCATCTACTAAAATTTCATCAAAAGAAGTAAGAGAATTATTATTACCTATATTTGATGAAATTGTAAATGTAATTTATTCTGTATTAGAAAAAACTCCACCAGAATTATCAGCAGATATAGTTGATAGAGGAATCCTAGTTAATGGTGGCGGAGCAGTTATTCCAGGTGTTAAGGAATATATAGAAGAAATGGTACACTTACCAGTTAAGATTTCTGATGAACCGTTAACAAATGTTGTTGAAGGTACAAAAGTATTACTTAAAAATAGAGGAAATTATTTAATTAACCCTACAGACTAATTAATTATTAGTTTATAAGTAAAATAACCATCTATTAAAAATCGCTCAAATACATAATTTTGTAGTGAAACCATAAAAAAGGAAGAAATTATTAATAATAAATTTATACTTCTATATGGTTATGTTTAGCTTAATCAGTAATTTTGAATTTTTAAATTAAAAATATTGATATAATTGTAAAAAAAAAATTATAATTTATGAGGTGAAATGATGGCCAAAAAAAGTTTTAAAATTGGAGTGGATCTTGGTACTGCCAATATATTAGTATATATAAATGGTAGTGGAGTAGTTTTCAATCAACCTTCAGTAGTGGCATTTGATAGAACTACTAATAAATGTATAGCAGTTGGTAAACAAGCTGCTGAGATGGTTGGTAAGGAACACTCACACATTAAAATAGTTAGACCACTTGATGGTGGAGTTATTGCTGATTTAGAAGCAACAAAAGTATACTTAGAATATGTATTTGAAAAGTTAGAAAGTACAAGTGTAGATTTAAAAAATTCAACATTATTATTATGTTGTCCATCTGAAGTTAGTGAGATTGAGCGAGTTGCTTTATTGAATTTAGCTAAAAATATGGGTGTAAAAGATGCATTTGTTGAAGAAGAGTTAAAAGCTGGTGCAATTGGCGCTGGAGTTGATATCTTTTCACCTAGAGGTGCAATGGTAATCGACATAGGTGGAGGAACAACTGACATTGGTGTTTTATCACTTGGTGATATAGTTGTTAGTGAATCAGTTAAAGTTGCAGGAGAATTTTTAGATAAAGAAATAACTAAATATGTAAAATATAAATATGGTTTATTAATTGGAAGTAATACAGCTGAGCAAATTAAATTAAAATTAGGCACATTATCTAGCAATCTAAAAGAAGAAAAGTCATTGTTATTTGCAGGGAGAAGTGTTAGTAGTGGACTTCCAACTAAGGTACTGATTAAACAATCAGAAATAAGAGATCTTACAGTCTCTGCATTTCAATCAGTTATCAATAAAATAATTAAAGTGCTTCAACAAACACCACCTGAATTAGCTTCAGACATTTTCCAAGATGGTATCTTAATTAATGGTGGAGGTTCTTTGACAGAAGGAATAAAAGAATACTTTGAAGAAGCATTAGGATTAAGTGTTAGATTAGCTACTAATCCGTTAACTTCAATAGTAGAAGGAACAAAAGTACTTCTACTAAATAGAGGTAACTATTTAGTTAAACCAACAGACTTTTAATTTGTTACGAAGAGGAGGAATAATAAATGCCAAATGAAAAGAAAAAAGGTATAGGAATAGACCTAGGTACAACTAACTTATTAGTTTATTTAGAAGGAAGCGGAATTATATTTAATGAACCGTCTGTCGTTGCATTTGATAGAGAAACCAAACAAGTTATTGCTGGTGGTAAAACGGCGTTTGATATGATTGGTAAAGTTCATGACAAAATAAGAGTTAGTCGTCCACTTCGAGATGGAGTAATTTCAGACATGGAAGCAGCAAAAGCATTATTACGTTTTGTGTTTGAAAGAGTACAAAATGGTATTGATTTTAAAAATGCTAAATGTTTGATCTGTTGTCCATCTGAAGTTACCCAAATTGAAAGAGAAGCAATGCGTGATCTAGCTTATCAAATGGGGATTTCTGACGTTTTTATTGAACAAGAAATCAAATCCGGAGCAATTGGTGCAGGACTTGATATTTACAGTCCAAAAGCTGCAATGATTGTTGATATAGGCGGAGGAACTACTGACGTTGGTGTACTTTCGTTAGGTGACGTTGTATTATCGCATTCAATACGTGTAGCTGGAAATTATATCGATCAAGAAATCGTAAAATATGTACACAAAGCACATAATTTAGTGATTGGACTATCTACAGCTGAAAAAGTTAAACTTGAAATTGCTACATTACTTGAAGAAGAAGAACCACGTTATTCAATCATTTCTGGTAGAGAATTGGTTACAGGACTACCACACGCAGTAAAAATATCATCACAAGAAATAAGAAATATTTTACTACCAATTTTTAATGATGTTGTAAATGTTATTTACACTGTTTTAGAACAAACACCACCAGAATTATCTGCTGATATAGTAGATTGTGGTATTATTGTAGATGGTGGAGGATCTTTAATTCCAGGAGTTAGAGAATACCTTGAAGAAATGGTACATTTACCAGTTCATATCTCACCTAATCCATTAACTGCAGTAGTTGAAGGAACTAAGGTATTACTTAAAAATAGAGGAAATTATTTAGTTAATCCAACTGATTAATAAAATATTTCACACTTTCTAAGATATGATAGCCCCATACGTCAAACACGTTTAGATATGGTGTTTACATAGGGGCTATTTTTTTTAAAATTTATTTACACCTTTTTCAAATTTTTATATAATAAAACTATGTTGAAGGGATGGTGAACTTATGACTAACTTTTTATATCATATTAAGTTTTTAATTACAGATAAGGATTTTAATATATGGATACTGTTATCACAAGATGATTTATTTCTACCTGTGTATATTCGTTCATATGATTTAAAGATTATATCTAAAGAAAAGTATTTTAAAATGGTGTATGACGAGATTAAAGAATATCTTTATAATACAAAAATTGCAATTAGTAAAGACGATTTATTATTACTACACAAAAAATTAGTAGCATATAATTTACCATTACCAAGTATCATTTCAGTAAAATTAGAAGAACAAATTATGGACCTAGATAATTACAATAATAAATTGACAACAAAAGAAATTTTATTTCTTATGTATATAGATGGTAAAGAAGTTAATGATAAAAGTTTAAAAACTTGGGAAGAAGAAAATAAACTTAATGTGACCTATCTAATAGATTCTTTATTAGATGCTTATTACATTTCTACAGACAATTACAAATTTAGTTTATCAAATGCAAAAAGATCTTTACTTCTCTCAGTCGTAGAGAAATATCACTTAGATGTTAGAGGAGATAATAAAGATTTAATTAATAAAATTAAAAGTGAACTTACAGAAGAACAATTAAAATTACATTTTAGTGGGACTCATTATTCTTTAACTGACAAAGGTAAAGAAGTTGCTAAAAGTAATTCTAATTTAGCTGATTTTAATAGAAGTTCATTTCATTTTGTCGAAAATATGAGAAATGAAGAATTTCATTTATTAAGTATAAAGAAACCAGACTACAATTTTCAAGCAATCAGTAGATTATTACTTCCAAAAGCAAATGCAACATTAACTAAATTTATGAATTGGAATGAATTAATTAATAATGTAATGAATCCACCCAAACAAGTTGAAAATATAGAAATAAAAGAAGTAAAATCTGATATTAAAAAAAGTGAAGATAATAAAAGCGAAAATAATGAATCAAGAAACAATAATCAAAATAATCATAATTTTACTACTAGCAATCAACTTTCTAACATTCTTTCTAAAGTAAGAGTTTCTTTCATAAATGAGCATCTTAATAATAATTCTCAAGAAACTCAGACTATTGTTGACCAAAAAAATCAAGATACTCAATCTAAAAATACACCTGATCATGGTGTAAATAGTATAACCAAAAATGAAACTCGAGTTAGTGAGACTATTAAAACACAATCACAATTAAGTCAAAATAAGATTTCACAACAACCCAATAATAAAGTTAATGAAGTCAATAAAAATTTGAATAATACAACACAAGTAAATAAGTCCACTCCACATACCGAGATAAAAGTTAATAATGTCAACAATAATCAATCTGGTATTAATGAGTCGGTCAAAACAAATGTTGGAACAAATAATACAACGCCAGTTAATAAAACGACACCACTTAATGGGTATAAAATTAATGATGTTAACAACAATCAATCTCGTATTAGTGAGTCACTCAATACCAATTTGAATAATACAACACAAGTAAATAAGTCCACTCCACAAACCGAGAAAATTAATAATGTCAACAATAATCAATCTGGTATTAATGAGTCAGTCAAAACAAGTTCAAATAATGTACCTCAAATCGATAATAGAGTTACTGATGTTAACAGCTTTCATAATCATTTTAGTGAATCACATGTAAATAAGACGACACCACATATCGATAATAGAGTTACTGATGTTAACAACAATCTAATTCGTAGTAGTGAGTCAACTAGACCCATTTATAGTTTACATAATACTTCACTAGTTAATAAGACTATTCCACATATAGAGAATAAAGTTACTGATGTGAACAACAATCAATCTCGTACTAGTGATTTAGTCAAAACAATTAATAATTCATCACCAGTAAATAAGAACATCGAACGAACTGAGAAAATAATTGGTAATGTCATTATTAACACACAAACTCGTAATAATGAAGCAATTAGTTCAAATTTAACTAATACATCACCAATAAATAAGACTTCTGCACAACCTGAGAGTTTTATTGGTAATGTCAATGTTAGTAACACACAGTCTCGTCTTAGTGAGTCAGTTAAACCCAATTTAAATAACTTTACACATGTTAATAAGACGACTATAGAGTCTGAGAGTATTGTTGGTAATATCAATGTCAATAATGCACAATCACATATTAGTGAGGCTGTTAGACCCAATTTAGGTATAAA
>JARDZP010000092.1 GCA_029240795.1 Haloplasmataceae bacterium
CGTGCTTTA
Organism: Haloplasmataceae bacterium; assembly: GCA_029240795.1. Lineage (GTDB taxonomy): Bacteria > Bacillota_I > Bacilli_A > Haloplasmatales > Haloplasmataceae > JARDZP01. The sequence continues at coordinate 10 of JARDZP010000092.1, forward strand.
CATGAACTAACTGTACTTCATGTTGGGGATATAACAAAATTATTATAGTTGCATTCCGATTGCATTCCAAACATAAAAAATCAAGGGTTACGGAGTTTGTTGAAAACTCTGTAGCCCTTGATTTATAAGGATGCAGTCGACGGGACTTGAACCCGTACGAGCGCAATGCTCACTAGATCCTTAGTTTAATGTATAAAATTTAGACCAATCTAGCGAATATTCATTTTCTGAATAGCCTCATTTTCTTGACTTTTTTAAATTTGTATGTTTAAAAATTAATGTTTATATACGCTAGATTATATATTATTATAAGCTATAAATCAATAATTTTTTGCAAATAAATTGTTTGATATATTTGCAAACATACGTTCTCATGATATAATATAGTTAATAGTAAATTATTATAAAGTAAAGGAGTGTGGACAAATGATTATTAATTTTATAACTATAATTTTAATAATAGTATTAATACTATTATCTATAGCTATTATAAATTTATTAATATTAAGAAAAAATATGAAAAAAATGAGCAAAGAAGAAATTGATATTGCATTAAAAAATAATGATGAATTTATGAAAAAAATGAGAAATACGAAATTTAAAGATTTAAAAAATTTGTAGTTTTTTGACTGGGAAAAAGACGGGAATAATACCCGTCTTTTTTATTTTACAATATATGTTTTATATAAATCGTGTCTGTTTTCTCCATGTCCCAACTCTTTACTAATAATATCAAAGGTTTTTATGCTGTCATCATGACCAAGTTCAAGTAAATTATTATAACGTTCAGTCGCCCAAGCCTTACGCATAGCATGTATAGTTGTTTTAGGATATTTATTAGCTATATCTAAATCTTTAAGAGCACGTCTAAAGCCTTTGTTTAAAGCATCTTCACTAATTGTCAATATTCGACCATTAGGAACTATTCTTTGTAATTCACTAAAAAAGTATATATCTTTTTCATTTATGGAAATAGTACGTCCACGCTTGCCTTTTGTACCGCTTAAGTTGTCAGCAGGCAAATTAACACATTTATTATTAATATCTATGTATTCGCCCCTAAATAGGCTTAATTCGAGAGATCTTAAACCTAATCTACATTCTATTTCTAATGCTAATTTGCATTCTGTAGTACGATTACTAAAATGATCTCTTAATTTTTGTATATCTTCTTTATCCATAGCAACGTCACGCACCTTATTCTGTTTTTCTCGATAAGGCATTGTAACATTACTAAAATCACGATAACAGCTTTGATATGTATTCTTACATACTCTTTCCAATTTTTGAATGTGTGATAAATGACATTCCATTGTTTTGTTAGACCAGTTAACAGATCTTTTATCAATCCATTCTTGTATATGTTCTTTTTTTATTTTTTTGATTTGTGTTATTTCTGAATGATTTTCTTTCATATAATTACAAAAGTTTTTAGCTGTATCTCTAAGACCTTTTGCGTCTTCTAAACTGTAAATATTTGTATGATCTTTGTCAGTCTTTTTAATACTGTGTTTTTGTGCCCCAAACTTTGTATTTTGTGTTATTGCATAATTAAAGTTATCTATTAAACTATTCATTTTTTTATACCTCCATTAATACGTCTTATATGCGTATTGTCAAATTAGTGTTATTAAGTTAATACGTATTATTCTTTTAATACGCATAAGGCTGATTTTCAGCCCTAGAAACACAAAGTTTGTGAAGTGTTTAATGTACCGCATTAACGGTAAAAGGACATTACCGTTAATGCGGACATCGGACATATAGTATAAAAGATAAAGGCTTTAATAAGCCTTAACGGAATAAGTAAAATTCGGACAACATCGGCTTTTGCTGATGCATTAGGACTAATTATGTTAAGTCCAAGGGTTTAGAATTCCGAGATCTAAACAAGTCGCCATTATTAATGAAACGACCAAAAACGAATTTTAAGGAAAAATTACGGAAACCATATAATATATATAAAAAAAGGATAGTACACAAAAGTGTATTATCCTATGCTAAAATTATTCTAGAGGGATACCCCTCGCCCTTAACTTTTTAATGTCTTTCAGTTTTAAAAGGACTTATTAAACATCTTACTCTTATACTTAAGAATCTATATCAATAGATATCAAATTAACTTACAATATAAGTATATCACACGAACATATGTTCTGTCAATAGATGTGTAAAGTTTTTTAAAATAATTTAACAAAAAAAATGGACGGAGCCTATGAATAGGCGACCGTCTCATTTTCTTACAATCCGAACATTCCTTTTTGTGTCTTTTTGATTTTCTTATTATACTTTTTAGATGGTTTATCGACCGCGTCCATATCGGAAGCTTGATTACATCTAAGTGCTAATATTTCTTCATCACTCATCATGTCGTTTTCATCGAAAGATTTTTTAAGATTTTCAACAACTGCAAGTGTATTATAAGCATTATAGTTTTTATCTTTAACAAAAAAACCAGTGCGTCTTACAGGGGTAATCATGTTAGCATTAGTTGCGTTTTCCATGCTCCAAGCATCGTAATAATAGTGAACTTGGAAACGCCAGATCTTGCGACAATCTATAACGTAGCTAGTAACATCACGAAGAAGTTTGTCAACATGGGCAAATCTTTGAGCTGTATAAAAAATAGACATATAATAATGACGACAAGTAACTAACGTATTTAAGAAACTTGGATTAATATTAGTTTTGAATGATCTGCTGTTAAGTTGAACAGAAAATTCATCCCCGAGCGTATATGTAACAGTTAAAGTATCATTTTCATCATCGATATTTTGTTTATTATAAGCACATAGAACCAATTGTTCTAATGAAACAAATTTCTCATATGGGATAGATAAACTAACATTAGATATAATTTGTATTTTTTGAGTAACAAATTTTTTCCTACGTGGACACCATACTTTTTTATTATTATATTTATTATAAAGAGCAACAACACGCTGAACAGCACTTAATGTTTTACCCTTACCAAATAAGCCAACGAAAGCTATTATTGTGCCGTTCGGGGCATTATTATAGCCCTTCAAAACTATGTAAGCATATATATCTTTGAACGCATATTTAACAGTACTAAAAGGATTAAATACAATTAAACGTACTATTACACTCATGAACATAAGGAAAGCTATACCACATAAAGCTAAAAATAACATTATCTAACCCCCCTTAAAAGCGTTTTAGCAATTAGGGATATACATTCCAGCACAGCTAATACAACAATAACTTTTATAGTGACTATTAAATCCGCAGAAACCACAAGATCTCCCACGACAAAATTAATTAAATTATCCATTATTCTTTCCTCCTACGAAATTTAAACTTATACGATGTATTACTTTATATAAATTAAAGATTAAATAAGCAATAAAAAACATTCTTACAGTATCGTAAATTTTAAATAAAGTTATATTATCTATTTGATCAGTTGGTGTTGGTTCTGGTTCTGGTGTTGGTGTTGGATTTGTAACAGAACTAGTAACAGCTATTTTTACAGTATTATTATTTAAATCAAAAACAAAATTTTGAGGATCTGAAACAACAGTATTGTTTAAATCTAAAACCTCTACAAATTTTAGATTTGGATGAATAAATATAAAACTAGCATTGTAATATTCCAAAACATTAAAAGTATTAACAGTGTTAGGCATATATTGCAAATCTAAGATATGTTGATCAACGACCATATTCGTGTCTTTATTGTATAGCTGTATTGTAAGCTTGATTGGAACTGGTTGTACTACTTCCTCCGCCAAAACGGAAGAAGTAAAACCAAGAACAATAAGCATACTTGCTAAAATTGTAATAAGTATTTTTTTCATTTTATTCTCCTTAATCTTTACTAAAAATAGAAAAAACTATTTTTAAAACTATAAAAGCAACAATACTATACATAAATAAATTAAAAAATGTAAAAGTATAACCCATAACTTGTAATTCCAAGTTAAAAAATTCCATAGCAAATTGAAATATTGTACCTAAATTGATCTGATTTACATCCATATTTTTTACCCCCTAATGGCTTTAATAACGCCAATGACAATAACAGCAAAAAGACCAAGAAACATCACAGACAATACTTCAGTAGGAATAAATGGAAATATAGAATTTAAAATATTAGGTATTTGTCCAAATGCTCCGAATGTTTCCAAAATAGCATTAAAAAAACTAGAAACAATACCGCCACCATCTTTAATATTTTTTATTATATCTGTGAGGGAAAAGCCATCGTCGTCACCAGAATTACCGCCATCTGGGTCTTGCACATCTGGATCGTCAATCAATTCTCTTGTTTCTATATTAAACTGTCCCAACTTTGATATGTATTGCATAGTTGCATCAATAGTATATTTTTTAAAAGCATACGGATCATCAAGTTGATATTTTAGTTCTTCTGTTGCAATTAAACTATCTTCGTACTGTAAACTGTAATAGTCACAAGAGCCAGAAACAAGCATTCCATCATCTACATATATACCAATGCCTTTGATTATTACATTATCGATGCTAGAATAACGATAAGATAAGCTTTCTAAATTATCTATATTTAATTTTACAGAACTAACTAATTTAGTTACTCCGAATTGAGCGCAATATTCATCTAAGCTTATATACTTTCTAGTATATAAAAAAGTGCCAGATCCAGTTAAAACTTTATAATCTATGTAAAAATTAACGTTTTCATCTTTGAGGTATAAATCATTGTATGTGTAATTTATATAAAAGTCCTTTCGATCGAAACCTATCTTAAAACTAGATGTTACATTAGCAGTATTTGAGCGATCTAGTATATATTCTGGTTCGACTTGTTCGAAGCCCTTTTGATCTCGCCAGCTTTTTATAATATTTAAAACAAAACTATATTCTATGCTGTATCTAGCGTCCCAATTATCGCCGAGCATAAAACTATAATATCCAAGATTAAGACCTTGCAAATTAACAGTTTGTTGATACCAAGTACCAAATTCTGTAGACAATTGATAATAATTATCTCCAACTTTTTTAAAAACGAAAGTTTTACTAGTATTAAAAGAAAGAGTAATATTATAATCTTTTTTGTATGTAAAATAGCTAGGAAGATCTGTAAACATATCAGAACTATAATTGCTAACTGTCGTATGTAAAATAGGGCTATATGTACCCGTCCAGTAATAACCATCCCCGTTAGAATCTGTCGCTAAAGGAAAAAGATTATTAGTAAAAAATCTATAATCATAGCCATCATCCTCGGCAGCATAAACACTTTTTGTATTTGTTATTAAGATAACAAAACAAAGCATAAAACAAGTAAATATTGTAATTAATTTTTTATTTTTAACGTGTATCGTCTCCTTTCAAAAACATAATGTAAAATAATAGCATAAATGTATAACCACTTAGCCAAGTAAAAATTGTAAAAATTGTTTGATGTGTTAATAGCATTAATAAAACGTATATAAAAGCACAATAAAGCGATATTTTTAACATAATAATTCTCCTTTTAAGATTTTAAATAACTTGCTGGTTTATTAATAAAATCCTTTTTAAAAAAGGGAGACAGTTAAAAACCATCCCCCAAGTGACAAAATTTAATTATCTAGCAACGCCCTTAACTTTGCGAATTATACCAAAGGCAACACCAACTAAACCTGTTACCAAGAAAATGTTAAGTGGGAATTCTGTTACAAGCCCTAAACAGCTTTTAGCAACACCCACAAGGGTTGTTACAATACTTGTATCTAATGTTTCCATATATTTTGTACTCCTTTCTAAATTATTAATTAATAAAATATATATATTAACCTACGACACGAACGCCAGCGACATACGCCTTATTCGTAATAGGATTAATACCAAAGTCAAATTCAACAATATTATTTACTTTTAAATTTGGATTGTAAGGAATTATTTGAAAAGCACCTTTAGATCCTTCACCGTAATTTGGATTAATTTCTGTTAAATAATGAATTGTTGTATACTGTTTCTCATTTTCTTTTCTGGTAAAATGATTAAGACCAATTACTTTAATTTTTTGCATATTTTTTCTCCTTTTCTAATTTGAAATAAAAAAAATAGAGACCAAGACATTTAAATAATAATAAAATTATTTAAAAGAGCCTCAATCTCTATTAAAATAAAATAAAATGAAATTTTGTTATAAATCGGACAAATTTATAATGTGTAAACTAGCATTTATGTAACAAGCATTTACATATATATATTATATAAAATCGAACATATGTTTGTCAATAGTTTGAGAAGTTTTTTTTAAATATTTTTTATTTTTTTTAAAGTTTGCCTTAAACCTAAAATATAGAAGCGAATTTAATAAGGAATAAAGTTTAAAAGAAATTTTAAGAAGTAAAAGTTTTAAGAATTTTAGAAGTTTTTTTTAATTAAAGCGAAGTTTTTAAAGGAAAAAGTTAAGAAGAAGTAAGATAAAAGCGAAGTTTTTAAGAGAATTTTTAAGAATTTTGAAGTTTTAGAAGTGAATTTAATTAAAGCGAAGTTTTAAGAACTTATTGCAAGTTTTTTTGCCAGCCAAATATTATTAAAGAAGAAGTTTGTAAGGTTTTAAGCAATTAAGTTGTAGCGAAAAGGGCATAGTTATCCCGCGACTTACGTTTTATAAAAAACGTAAGCATAAAAATAAAATAACTATGAAAAAAGCAATTCTAATAGTGTAAGTATTTCAACTTACTATGACAGCTATATCTTTCGGCTTCAATATATTGCGCATTCCATTCCACGCTATTTTTGACCGTCATAAATCCTCATTTGGAACATCCGACCCAGTACTCTTTGTTTATTGTGTGTTTTCGTTGTGAGATCACACTGAGGCACATAATTACATTAGAATTGTTATAATTATGTACCGTAGATTTACTGCGTCGGCTCTACACACCCATGAGTTTTTGATTAGATTGGGGTTCGCAACCCAACTTACACAGACTCTATAGCTTTAAACTGTGCCTTATTTTTATTACCTATACATATATTATTCCATAATAAAAATTCAAAATCAATAGTTTACATAATATAAATATAAATTATTTATAAACTAATTATTAAATATTTATAAACTACATTTTCCTTTTTCTACTTGTACTTTTCTTTACATTAAATTCTGTTTGGGGATTAAAGACATTAACAGCGTTTTTAGTATCTAATCCCAAATCTTTGAGATAATTCATAGTTGTATTTAGATCTCGGTGTTGTAATAGCTTCTGCAAATCCAATACATTACCGCCCGATCGAATGTATTTAACAGCAAATGTGTGACGAAATAAATGTATACTTGTTTTATCTACTTCACAAATTATATTATTATATCTAGCTACATTTTGTTGCATATTCCGAACAGACATAATAGCCCCGTCTTCCACACAGAAAAGATAATCTTCCCCTTTTAATTGAAAAAGAGCAATATATTTATCTAACATATCAGCAAGTTGTTTATTTATATATTTAACTAATCCTACACGTCTTTTTGTTTTTTTAACATTAACTGTTAATTGTTTACTATCATAATCACAAAGTTGGATATTAAGTATACTACCTAACCGTAAGCCCGTAGCTAATGCAAAATTAATAAATATATACGTTTGATATTGCCCAAATGTAAGATTTTCCCGTTTTTGTAGCAACCTAGATAATTCTTCATCTGTGTAGATATTTTTTGTAGAAGTATCAGCCTTAGGAATAGTAACTTTAAAAGGTTTTATTAATTCATTATCAATCAAATAATACAAGAATGCTTTAATAGAACGACAATAACTAGCAACTGTTACACTTTTAACATCTTCAGTTTGTAGCATAGTCAAGAAAAAAATATAATCTTCCTTGTCCATCTTACTACATAAAACATCACTACAATCTAGTATTTCAATAAACTTTAAAATATGTATCTTATATGTTTTTATAGTTTCCGCACTTAAATATTTAGCTTCTTTCTCTCTAATAAAGAAGTTAAATGCTTCACTAAAAGTCATATCTTTCTTAATCATTGTCTCTTGTTTCCTTTTCGTTATCATAGCGCATTCTCTCCTTTTTTAATGCGCTAGATTAGTTTAAATTAATACATAAAATTATAACATAATAAACAATAAAAAAACAGCCTAAAAGCTTGATTTAACAAGATTTTAGGCTGTTTAATGCAGTCGAGGGGACTTGAACCCCTACAAGCGCAATGCTTACTAGATCCTTAGTCTAGCGCGTATGCCAATTCCGCCACGACTGCTCACTTATTGAATTCAATTAATAAAATG
>JARDZP010000093.1 GCA_029240795.1 Haloplasmataceae bacterium
CACGTCTTTTTATTTTTTGTCTATAACTCTTCTTAAAAATTCTTTTGTTCTTTCTTGTGTAGGATTTGAGAAAATTACTTCTGGTTTACCCTCTTCTAAAATATATCCATTATCCATAAATACAACACGATCAGATACTTCTTTAGCGAATTCCATTTCATGTGTGACAACAACCATTGTCATACCTGAATCAGCAAGTTTTCGCATAACATTTAATACATCGCCAACCATTTCAGGATCTAGTGCACTAGTTGGCTCATCAAATAACATGATATCAGGATTCATTGCGAGAGCACGAGCGATTGCAACACGTTGTTTTTGTCCACCTGAAAGACTACTTACAGCAACATTTAAAAAATCATTCAAACCAACTTGATTCAATAGGTCAACAGCGATTCTTTCTGCCTCATTGCGACTTCTCTTTAGTACATGTACTTGGCCAATAATACAATTTTCTATAACATTCTTATTGTTAAATAAATTAAAGTTTTGAAATACCATCCCGATTTTCGTCCTATGTTTATCAATATTCACTTTAACAACATTTTTAGCTGTTACTTTTTTATTGATTTTAGGTGGCATTAAGTCATTTCCTTCAAAAATAATTGAACCATCATTAGGTTCTTCTAATAAATTAAGACATCTTAATAAAGTCGATTTACCACTACCTGAAGGACCAATTATACAAATAACTTCACCTTTATTTACATCTAAATTTATATTCCTTAGAATTACTTTTTTTCCAAAACTTTTCTTTAGGTTTTTTATTTCAATAATTTTTTCCATTCTTTACACCTCGACCTTAAATAGATTGACTTGTTGGAAATGATCTTATTTTTTTATCGCCAATTTTACTACTAATTAAATATAAAAGTCTTGTTGTCGTAAAAGTCATTATTAAATACAAAACTGCGGTTATAATGTATCCTTCATATGAACGATAATATGTTCCGTTAATTTGATCAGTTACAAAGAATAACTCAGTAACAGCAATAACATTCAAGACAGCTGTATCTTTTATATTTATAACAAATTCGTTACCAATCGATGGGATACTATTTTTTAAAGCTTGAGGAATAATGATAAGAAACATTGCTTGGAGCCGAGTCATTCCTAAACTCCTTGCTGCTTCCATTTGCCCTTTATCGATGGAACTAATACTACCACGTAATACTTCTGTAATATAGGCAGACGTATTAATCGCAACAATAAAGATTCCACTTGTGATTACATCAATATGACCAGATAAAAGACCAAAGTAAATAATCACAGCTTGTACGATCATCGGTGTTCCACGTAATACTTCAACATATATCGTAGTTAAAATACTACTTATCTTTTTAAGCACTTTAATAAGTAAGCTATCTCTACAAGTTATATTTTGAATTTTAAAAGGTGTTATAACCATAGCAATTACTAGTCCGATTAAGGTAGCACTTAATGAAATTATTAAGGTCCACATCATCCCATTTAATAAAAGTGGCCAGTATTCTAAAAATATAAATTTAACCCAATCCCATATTTGATCTGTCTCAGGTTTAGTAATTAATAACAACATTTTAGACCTCCATAAAAATGATAAGTAAGGATATTATCCTTACTTATTGACTAACAAATACTGACATCCATTCATTTCTTACTTCCAACGAAATTGTTGCCAAGACTTCATTGATTTGTGCTTTTAATACTGTATCATTTTTTCTTAAACCAATTGAAGTAGTGATATCTTCTTCGTTAACGGAAAAGCCACTTCCTTCAGCAAATGAAATATATTTTAATGAAGGATTAGTACTTATAACTTGCATAGCTACTGGTAATTCAGCAATAAAACCATCTACTGTATCACTTGTAGTAGCAGTAACTAAACTAGCATAATCAGGTAATGGTGTTGCTTTTTCAGCACCAGTTAATTGACCAGTTAATTCAACTTGTAATGTATTTGCTTGACCTGTTATCTTAGCACCACTAAAATCATTAACAGATGTAGCATTAGCAAATTCACCATCTTTTTTCACAACAACAACTTGTTCAGAACGATAATATACTTCTGAGAAATCAATTGATAATTTTCTTTCTTCTGTTGGTGACATACCAGCGATAATAGCATCTATAGTTTTGTCATTAAGTGCGGGAATTAATCCATCCCAATCAATTGCTTTAACAACTAATACTTTGTCTAAGTGTAAAGCGATTAATCTAGCGATTTTTACATCATAACCATCACAGTATCCTGTACCACCATCAATTAACACTGATGTTATGGTTTTAGTTGTACTTGTCCAGTTGAATGGAGCATAAGCACATTCTAAACCAACAACAAATTGGTCTTCTCTGGCGATTGTAGTTTCTTCCTCTTGATTTTTACAAGCGAGTAAAGTTAAAGAACATAGTCCTAAAACTAAAGTTAATAAAATTTTACGCATTTTTCTTCTCTCCTTAATTATTTTTTTCATAAAAAAAGATGCAATAAAGCATCTAATCTAATTGCATCAAATAATTAAAAAAATAAAAAAAGATGCAATTGATAGCGCCAATACTTTACACTAAGTAGAGAGTACTACAAGTATTACTTGTAGGCCCACGTTTTTATATATGCCTATATAAAACGTTCGGCGATGTTTACCTTTCAAATGTGTCATAGCATGCCTGCTCGACATTTTACTCATTTGCATCGCAACCTCTATCAATTTTTATGATAAATTGATTATAACAGCATTCATTTTAAATAGCAATCAAAAATAAAAAATAATATTATAGGGTATTTAATACAATTAAAGTAGATTAAAGTTAGAAAAATGTGTCGAATGATCTATTATCTATATCAAAGAATTGAACAAGTTTAATGTAAAACCTAAAAAGTAACTTTTTTGGCATAATAGATATTATAATATACTAACATTAATAAATTAACGATTATCATTAAAAAGTTATTGCTTTTCATAAAATATTGTGTATAATATAAGTATAAACAGATAGAAGGGATGATTTAAATGGAACTTAAACCAAAAGATTTAAGCAAGATCAATTTTAAATTCTTTAGAAATGTTATATTAATATTTGATCGCATCTTTTTCGGAATGATTTTAGTCTTAGCGATGTCATTACTTGTTGCGACTTTTTTACCAAAGCGATTGTATGAAATAAGTAGTGAGATTCTGAATAATTTTAAAATTGGCATAGGAAGTGTAGTAAGGTACAATCTCGATATAATAAGTGCTAACTCAATAAACATTAAAAGTGCTTCATTAGCCCTTATTTTTACAGTAATATTAATAATTATTGTGATCTATTTTATTACACATAACTTAAAACTGATTTTTGATACTTTAGCTGAAAAAAATCCATTTGCTGAGAAAAATTCAAAAAGAATTGCCTATATAGGAATCTTTTTAATTGTTTTATCAGCACTTGAAAATTTACCAGAAACAGTTATGTTAACTATTCTGAATAAGCAGATAAACTTAAATGATATTGAGATTATTTATTCGATGGATGATGGATTGATATTATCAGGGATATTGGTTATAATCTTAGCAACAGTATTTGGGTATGGTACATTCTTACAAAATGAATACGATTCTACATTATAGAGGTGATAAAGTGCCAATTATAATAAGATTAGATCGAGTGCTAGCAGACAGAAAAATGCAGTTAACTGAGTTAGCAGATAAAGTAGGCATTAGTGTCGTTAATTTATCTAACTTAAAAACAAGTAAAGTTAAAGCCATTAGGTTTTCAACGCTAGAAAGTATTTGTGAAGCCCTTAATTGCCAACCCGGAGATATATTAGAATATACGAGTGAAGAGTGGTAAGCATTTTGTTTGCCTTTTTTTCTTTTTTTGAGTGAAATTTAAGTGAAATAATAATATAATAGTATGTAAAGAATAAAGGGAGTGGTTTTATGCGTCCGATTATTGGAATCATAAGTCGAAACAAACAGTTAGATGGGAATAAAATAAGTTCACTACAATATGATTATGTAAATGCGGTATATAAAGCGGGAGGAATGCCATTAATAATTCCGATTATTAATGACGATGAATTATTATTAGAATTAATAAGTAAAATGGATGGTTTATTAATACCAGGTGGAATAGATGTAAACCCAAAGTGGTATCATGAAGAAATAAAACAATTATGTGGTTCAATTGATGATGAGTTAGATGTCGTTGAGATTAAGATTATAAAAATGGCAACGGATAGAAAAATACCGATATTAGCAATTTGTCGTGGACATCAAATTTTGAATGTTGTATTTAATGGATCACTTCATCAAGATCTATCCTATAATGAAAATTATGATCCAAATATGGTTCATGAACAAAATAAAATTGACTTACCTAAATATGAACCCGTTCATAATGTTAAAATTAGTGAGGATTCAATATTATTTGAAATAGTGGGTAGTAATATAGACACCAATAGTTATCATCATCAAATCGTAAACGGACTTGGTGAAAACTTAAAAGTTGTAGGACGTTCAAGAGAGGGTATTATAGAAGCATACGAAAGTACAAGTGATCATTTTATTTTAAGTTTACAATGGCATCCTGAAAAGATGATTGAATATAGAGAAGAACAACTAAATATCTTTAAAAGATATATTGAAGAATGTAGGAGTTGCAGTGAAAGATTATCAAATTGTTGAAATGAATGAAGCTTATGCGAATATGATTGTAAACTGGAAATATGAAAATGAGTATTCGATTTATAGTATGAATAATAACAAAGATACATTAGATGAATTTCTAAACGGTAGTTATAATGTTTTACTTATGAATGACGAAGTGATTGGCTATTATTGTTTTGGTTTTTCCGCATTAGTACCTAGTGGGATAAAACAAAATGTATATCAAGATGAAGGGTATTTAGACTTTGGTTTAGGCAAGAATCCTCGTTATTGTGGGAATGGAAATGGTTTAGAGTTTGTTAAGATTGGTTTAGACTATTTGAAAGCAAAGTTTAATACAAATAAGTTTAGATTGACTGTCTATGATTTTAATAAACGAGCAATAAAGGTTTATGAAAAAGCGGGATTTAAAGCAAAATATGCATTTAAGATTAATGAAAAGGCAAGCAATTATTTTATTGTGATGTTACTAAATTAGGATGAAGTTCATCCTTTTTATGTTGTGTATAAAGTTGTGGAAAAGTCAATTTATGTTGAAAAGGATCTAAAAGATATATGAAAATAAAAGTAAAAAGAGTTAGGATATTAATAACTTTTGGGTAATTTGTCGAATTATGTTATATAATAAAACAAATAAATATAAAAAAACAATTGCATTATTAAATAATATTATCTATAATAATAACTAGAGTTTTTTGACCTAGGAGGACGCAATGGTACAAGTTTTAGAGGAGTTAGAAGTTGTCGATATTAAATTAGCTTTAGAAATGATAGGTGGATATGAACAAGTTTATCATAAAGTAATTGATTGTTTTTTAGAAACAAATTGTAATTTAATTCAAGATGTTACTTATCAATTGGATAACAATATTGATGAAGCTAGACGTTTAGTACATTCATGTAAAGGTATTTCTGAAAATATTGGTTCAAGACTTTTCTTTGAAGTGAGTAAAAATTTTGAACTTGCGATTATTAATCAAGACAAAGAATTAATTAACGACTTATTCACTGAGTTTAAAGTTGTATTTAATACTGTTGTAAAAGATTTAAAGAAAATTATGTTCTAATCTAATAATATTGATAAGAGGTGGTATAAACATTTTTATTTAATATGTTTATACTACCTTTTTATTGTTAAAATATAATAAAGAGGTGAAAATATGACAATTAAAGAGTTACTTAAATATGGTGAAAAATTAGCAGCTGAACATGATAAAGAAGATAGTTCAATTAAACTATTGTTAATGCATTTTTTAAATCTTGATGGACATCATATCTTGATGAATATGAATAATCAAGTTACAAGTGAAGAAGAAAATTGCTTTAAAGATGGAGTACATCAATATATTGATGATAATATACCGGTTCAACATATTTTGGGTTATGAGTATTTTTATGGTTATAAATTTATTGTTGGACCTGATGTGTTAATTCCAAGATTTGAAACAGAAGAGTTAGTCGCAAATGTTTTAGGTGCCTATGATGATTTCTTTGGAAGTATAGAAGTAGATGTAGTTGATATTGGTACAGGCTCTGGTGCTATTGCGATTAGTTTATCATTAGAAGAAAAAAATATGAAAATAGACGCTACGGATATTTCTGAAGATGCACTTACTGTTGCGAAGCAAAATGCGAAAAATTTAAATGCGAAAGTTAATTTTATTGCTGGTGATATGTTAGAGCCTTTAAAAGCTAGTGGCAAGAAATATGATATTATTGTTTCTAATCCACCTTATATCCCTAATGAAGAATATGTTGAATCATTAGTTAAAGATCATGAACCCCATGTCGCTTTATTTGGTGGTGAAGATGGTATGAAATTTTATGAGATTATTTTAAGTCAAGCGCATGAGATTTTAAAACCCAAAGGGATGATTGCATTTGAACAGGGTTGGAATCAAAAAGAACATATGGAACAACTTATAAATAAGTATTACCCACGAGCTAGTTTTGAAATTATTAAGGATATAAATGGTAAGGACCGGATGACTATTATTAAGATTGAATAAATTAAAAGGGTATAATATATAAAATTTAGTAAAAAATATTTTTGAATGTAAATATTCAATAAATACAGTTATAATTTAATAGAAAGCACTTTCATAAAAGGTGATAATGGTTTTTTGTTGAATTTTCCAAAAAATAGGTTATAATATTAATTGTGAAAAAGTAAATAAATTAAAAGGAGTTGTAAAAATATGCCATATATTACAGATGTTTATGCACGTGAAGTAATTGACTCTCGTGGTAATCCAACAGTTGAAGTGGAAGTTTATACAGAAAGTGGAGCGTTTGGACGCGCTATTGTTCCATCAGGTGCTTCTACAGGTGAACATGAAGCAGTAGAATTACGTGATGGGGATAAAAAACGTTATTTAGGTAAAGGCGTTTTACAAGCTGTTAGTAATGTAAATGAAATCATCGCACCAGAAGTTATTGGTATGGATGTTACTCAACAAGTAGCAATCGACCAATTAATGATTGAATTAGACGGAACTCCAAATAAAGGTAAATTAGGAGCAAATGCAATTTTAGCTGTTTCTATGGCTGTTGCACATGCTGCAGCTGATTATGTTGGTTTACCATTATATTTATATTTAGGTGGATTTAACGCTAGACAATTACCAGTACCAATGATGAATATCATCAATGGTGGATCACATGCTGATTCTGGTATTGACTTCCAAGAATTTATGATTATTCCTGCTGGAGCTGAAAGTTTCAGTGAAGCAATCAGAATGGGTGCAGAAGTATTCCACAATCTTAAAAAAGTTTTAACTGGACGTGGTTATAATACTTCAGTTGGTGATGAAGGTGGATTCGCTCCTCAATGTAAAGGTGTTGAAGAAGCTCTAGAAATGATTGTTGAAGCTATTAAAAAAGCGGGCTATGTTGCTGGTAAAGATGTTTATATCGCACTTGACGTTGCATCTAGTGAATTCTATGATGCTGACAAGAAAGTATATAATATGACTCGTCAAAATCAATTAGGATATACTGTTGAAGATATGATTAAATTCTATGAAGATATCGCTTCTAGGTATCCTATAATCTCTATCGAAGACGGATTAGCAGAAAATGACTGGGATGGATGGAAAGTCTTAACTCAACGTTTAGGTAATAAACTTCAATTAGTTGGTGATGATTTATTTGTTACTAATACAGATTTCTTAGCTAAAGGAATTCAAACAGGTGTAGCTAACTCAATTTTAATTAAAGTTAACCAAATTGGTACTTTAACTGAAACTTTTGAAGCTATTGAAATGGCTAAGAGAGCAGGTTATACTGCAGTAGTATCTCATAGATCAGGTGAAACTGAAGATGTTACAATTGCTGATATCGCAGTTGCTACTAACGCTGGTCAAATTAAAACTGGTTCTATGTCACGTACTGATCGTGTTGCTAAATACAATCAATTATTACGTATTGAAGATGAATTAGGAGATACAGCTAAATTCCAAGGTTTAAAATCTTTCTATAATTTAAAAAAATAATTTAATTTAAATAAACAAGGGAACATACA
>JARDZP010000018.1 GCA_029240795.1 Haloplasmataceae bacterium
TTTAACTTCCTATAATATATATTATGTTAACCAAATCTATTATTTGGTTTATAATTACTATACAATAATATATAGTAATAATGTGTGCATTTACATATATTTACATTTAACATATTACTTAAACATACTCGCTTTAGTATATTTAATGTATTTTAATCGTGTTTTAAATGAAAATAACTACTCTACTTTCATTATTTCGACATATTTCGTATCATATTACTAAACTAAAAATACTTACTATTACTAAACTAATTGATAAATAATGATGAGTATAATTAGTGATGACAAATGATGTCGTAATGTAGTGAATGAAACACGAAAATTCGACATCATTTTATGATGTTAAATAGAGTCAAATAAAATAGATATTTAATGATGATAAGATGGATATATTTATTGCTTCAAAATTTGTCGTAAAAAGTATAAATGTTTGCCCAAAAATTTCGACATGTCGATAAAGAAGTCTTCTAATGCTAGATCATGTTGTTCCCCATAAAATGTGCTTAATTTATTCGACAAATCTAACATAAACTGGAATTGTTTTAATTGAATTTCAAGTGTATCTCTAGCTGTGTAGTCTTTAGATTCAAATAGTTCAAGATCTGCTAGATTTTCGATTTCAGGTAGTGTTATTGGTGGTAACATATTTCTGCCTTTCATTAATTCAGCTAATATATCAATTTGTTTAAAGAAAAAATCATATTGATGTTGAAATAACTCATGGAGTGTTAAAAATAATCCACCTGTGACATTCCAGTGAAAATTTAAGGCATTATGAATTAAAACATGGAGATTAGCCATGTATTTTTTTAAATTATCTTCCATACTTTCATCCTCCTATTTCAATATATGACAATTGTCTCATTTTGTGACTAAATGTCGAATAAATTTAATCTATAAACTTCGACAAAAACTTTTGCAAATAATATAATTAAAAGGAGTGCTGTTGAACTAATTAAACCATTATTCGTACCTATTTATTTTTTAGACATTTTATGGTAAAATTCTATTTAGGAGTGGTTAAAATGTTTGAAGAAGACGATAAAAATCTATCTAGTGAACAAAAAGCATATTTTTCGAGTGTTAAAAGATCAAAAAAGATTCTTTTAATGATACGTATATTATATCTAATATTAGTGTTACCGTTACTTTTGATAGGTACATATAGTTTTATATTTGTATACATTGGATCTTTCTTGTTTATTATTTTATTTCTAATCAGTTTAATTCATAAAAACAATATCAAATAAAAAAGGTGAATGATTTTTCATTCACCTTTTACTTGATTATGATATAAAATTTATTATCGATCTTTAATGTATTAGATTATGAAGATAATTACCTTTTTTGTATCTGATAAAGCATATTATATCTTTAAGAACTTCTTCAATGCAAATTATTGAATAAATGATTGGAAGCGATAATGTAGTAAAATTAACTAAGATAAAGGCGATAGGTACTGCATAACCCCATAGACAACTAATTTCAACGATTAAGGCAAATACTGTATCTCCACCGGAACGTAAGATTCCAACAATAAATGTAGCTGCAAGTAATTTAACTGGCATGAAGAAGGCAAAAACAAATAATAAAGCTTTTGTATCACGGATTACATCTAGCGATAGGTTATGATAGAAAACATTTACGAGTGGTGTAAATAATACGATGATCAATCCTGTAAACATTCCGAAGAATATTGCTGTTTTAATAAAAAGTTTCGTATACAGTTTTACGTCATCCATATTTTTTTCACCGATTTTTTTACCTAACATAATAGCTGATGAATTAGAAACACCCCAAGTGAATACCGTTAATAATCCAACTGATGTATCAAATAATTGATAAGATGCTAGTGCTTCTGTACCTAATTTTCCATAAGCCATTGAAATAAAGACAATTCCAACTGCCCAAATACATTCATTAGCAACTACTGGTAATGTTTTAGTAAACATTTTTTTGAATAGTTTTGGTTCAAAAATAAAGTTACTCAATTTCAAATAAAGAATTTTATTTTTTGTGTAGGTGATCGCTATTAAATAGAAGATTAATTGAACGATTCTTGCAATTACTGTCGCAATTGCCGCCCCTTCTACTCCCATAGCCTCTATCACAAAACCATTAAAACTCACTCCAAAAATAAATATATAATTTAAAATAAAATTAGTAAATAACCCTATAATTGAATTTATTAAAGGTAATCTTACATTTTCAGTACTTCTTGATACCATTTCAATACTGAACAAAATGGCTGATAATACGTACGAAAATGAAACTACTCTTAAATACTCTACTCCATATTTGATCACAACGGGATCATTTGAAAATAATCCAATAATTTGACCTGGTATTGCTAAAGCAACTATTGTAGCAATTGTTGAAATAACAATTCCAGTTATAATGGCTATTACATAGACTGTTTGCAGTCTTTTTAGGTCCTTCTTCCCCCAATATTGCGAAATAAAGACACCAAAGCCACTAAATACGCCGTAAAGTGTTACATTCATGATGTAAAATAACTTATTGGCACTCCCTACCGCTACAACTGCCTGCTCACCTAATTCAGTAATCATTAAAGTATCTATCATATTAATTAATGAGCCAAGTAATGAATTCAATCCCATAGGTATAGCTAAAAAAAACAAATTCCTATAAAAAAAGTTTTTGTTATTTTGTGAAAGTTTTTCTGTCATAATATTACCTCCAGTCGAAACTGACACCAAAAGATTATAACATAAATGACCTTTTTAAGATATAAAAAAAAACGAACTTTGTGAAAGTTCGTTTTAGTCTTCAAATAAGTTCATTATTTCTTGTTGACTCATTTTGGTAATAATTCCATCATCTTCAACAATGATTGAATCACTTAATAATTGTTTATTTTCTTGTAATTTTAGAATCTTTTCTTCAATTGTATCTTTCGCAATCAATTTGTAAACTGTAACATTGTTTTTTTGACCTATTCGATGTGTTCTATCCGTTGCTTGATTTTGCGCACTAATATTCCACCAAGGGTCATAATGAATAACAACATCAGCTGCAGTTAAGTTTAACCCAGTTCCACCAGCTTTTAAACTGATTAAAAAGACGGTTGTATCATCCTGGTTGAATTCTTCAACTAACCTTTTTCGTTCTTCCTTTTTAGTAGAACCTTCAAGCACATAATGACTAACCTCGTTTTCAATTAATTTAGTTTTGATTATATCAAGCATCGATGTAAATTGCGAAAATAATAGAATCTTATGACCAGATGCTTTTGAAGATTCAATTAAATCAATACACATATTCAATTTTGCAGATTCATCTTGATAATCTTCATAATATAACGATGGATGACAACATAATTGTCTTAATCTTGTTAACATGGATAAAATAATAATTTTACTATTATTAAAACCACTCGTTTCGATTTTTTCACTTAACTGTTCTTTAATCATTGCTAGATTTGCTAAGTAAAGTTTCTTTTGTTCACCTTCGAGATTTACAAATAAAGTCGTTTCTGTTTTATCAGGTAATTCTTTTAATACATCTCGTTTTAATCTTCTCAAAATGAAGGGTATGACTATCTTTCGTAATTTTTCTACAGCTTTTTTATCATTATTCTTAACTATTGGTACTTCTAATTGATCATAAAACTTCTTGTAGGAATATAAATAACCAGGCAAAACGAATTCAAAGATTGACCAGATTTCGGCCAAATTATTTTCAACAGGTGTTCCTGTTAATGCAAAGCGACAAACACTTCTAATTTGTTTTACTGATTTTGAATTTAAAGTATTGTTATTTTTAATATACTGAGCTTCATCTATAATGTGATACATAAACTCTTTATCACGGTACTCATCAATATCACGTTTTAAATAATCGTATGATGTAATAATAATTTGATAATCTTGATATGATTTTAAAAGTTCTGATCTTTGGGATTGAGTACCAATTACACATAATGCTTTTAATCCTGGCGCAAAGCGGTTAATTTCCATTTCCCAATTTAATACAAGAGACGCGGGACAAACAATTAATGTCGGTTTAATATTTTCTTCTTCATTTACGTAAGACTGGATTAAAGTGATTACCTCAATTGTTTTACCTAGTCCCATATCATCAGCTAAAATTCCGCCAAAACCATAAAATGAGAGTGTTTTAAGCCAATGAAACCCTGTTTT
The DNA here is from genome assembly GCA_029240795.1 of Haloplasmataceae bacterium. Classification (GTDB taxonomy): domain Bacteria; phylum Bacillota_I; class Bacilli_A; order Haloplasmatales; family Haloplasmataceae; genus JARDZP01. The sequence continues at coordinate 4,164 of JARDZP010000018.1, forward strand.
TTGATAGTTTCTTAAGACGTCCTTTAAATTATCTGGAATAATAAAGGATGTATCATCAACATCATTCATATCTCTCACAATATTTTTAAAATTAATATCACGGTCTGATTTAATAAATTCACTATTTTTTATTATATTATCTAGATATAATGCACGGTATTTAGGAACAGTAACTTCACCTTTTTCTAAGTCTTTTTGTGATAAATCTAATCCCTCAGCTATTTGTGATAATTGTGATAGCGATGAATTTTCTAAATTAACGAATGATCCATCTTTTAAACGATGGAATTTTCTATTCTTTTTATAGGATGATAAGATACTAAATAATTCATCAAGCGGAAATTCTTCCGCATTAAAGGCAATGTCTAATAGGTTATTGCTAATCTTAACCCCTAAATTAACCTTTGGTGGTTTTCGAACGATACTTTTAAATTTATCTGTCGCGTAGATTTGGACAACTTTTGCTATATCATCCAAACCTTCATTATATAAATTAAAGATTAAATCATCATTTTCAATGATATAACAACTTTTATCTCGATCAAAATATTCAAAATATCGGTTTACTAAACTTTTAGCGATAAATTCATCTTTAAGACTGCGATATTTTTCAGCTTTTTTAATATCTTCTGAAGAGTTAAACTCAATTTCACCATAAACAAATTTTAAAGCTCCTGTAATAATATTATCTTCAGGAATATCAACATATAATTTAGCTATCATGGGTATAGGTTCATACTCTTCAAGAATTTTCTCATCAGCATTGATCTTAAGGTAGTCTTTTACGTCTGTTAAAACACTTGAAAAGAAAGCATGCATATCCTGTTTATTAATATTTAAACTAGAACCTTTTCTGATGATTGTTTTAATCATTGTCCCTACATTTTTAGAAAAGTCCTCATCAAGCTTATAAAGCTTGTCTTCAAGGATTAAATATCCATTACTTTCGCCTTCTAATGCGATCATTTTCATATTATTAAGAGATACTTCAAATAAATCATCTGTTTTTGGAATAATATTCATTTCAATACCAGGTAAGTTATCAAAAAATGTGATCACTTGTTCTTTTCCATTATTAATAAATTTAATTGATTTATTTAAAAACATTTCAAAAATTAAATCTAATGAATGTGGTGTGATGATCACACTACGATTCTCGTTATATTGACGATAGTAACCACTAGGTTGAGAATTGTAATAATTATATTCAAAGAACCGATTTAATAAAAATTTAACAAGTGGTTTTGAATCTTCATCAAAACTATTAATATTATGAAGAAAAACTAATTTTTTGCCATACTCGACAATATTATTAACTTTCATATCATTATAAAATTTAGTTAAATCTTTTATCACATATTGTCTTTCATGACCGACACTAAAATTCATCATTAATTTACCATTTAATAATTCTAGCGTAGGAACTAATTTTACTTTTCTATCTATATATTCAACTACCGCATTATTCACACTACGATTAGTATATTCTTCAATCATTCTTAATGCTAGATCATCAGTTTTGATAGGTTGTTCCATTTTAGGCTGATTAAATAAATGATGAGTACTAGAGGTATTTTTATTACTATTGTAAATCGAATGTGTTAATAAAACCGCAATTACATGTTTACAACATCCATCATATGTCGCAGCGGCTTCACATTCACATTCTCCAATCACTTTAGTATCATCTATGATATTTACTTCGACGTTATATGCATTTTCATTACTACCTATTACTTCAGCATTTATTTGAACTTTATTTTTTTCTCGCTTTACTTTAAAATTACGCACATTACCTTTTTGATAGTAGTCATATCCTTTTTCAAAAGTAATTTTACTTGCTGCTAATATTTTTATGTCGTTAATACTAATCATTAATTTCCTCCTTGTCGAAAAAAATCACTATTTACAATATACCCATAAATAATTTTAACAAATTATCAATATGTTCTTATAAATTCTAATTTATAAGAACAATACATATATTTTAAAAAAAGATATTGAAAGGTAAATTATTATGAAAGAGATCATAAATGAATATATATTTTATACCATCAATTGTATTATTGTCACTATTGTCTCAATCTATTTATCATTTACTTATCACAATGGTTCAATTATTCATTTATTGTTTTATGCTTTCAGTATATCGACTGTTTTTACATTAATGGGTAAAATTATTAATCTAATAAATAATAAACGTCAAAAAGACGTTATTGAACATGAGATTGAGTCATAAATATAACTGTTTACGACAACAATCTTTATTTAATTATTGTATTATTTTAAAGTGCACGTATAATTATACCATTTTTTTACGACATTTTTACTATTATTATTATTTTTTTACAAAAAAATTATTAAGTTAAAAGACTGTCATCATTTGATGACAGTCTTTTAAACACACAAAGTAAATTTATATATTTTTAATTATTTTAAATCTTTATAAAAACTGTTTCCGATTAGTGGCTTATCTACATCAAAGTTATCAGCGATTGTAGCGCCAATATCAGCGAATGTTTTACGAATTGGTAATTTACCAGGATATTTAAATTGTTTATTATAAACGAGTAATGGAACAAATTCACGGGTATGATCTGTACCATGATGCACAGGGTCATTACCATGATCAGCTGTTAAAATCAGCAAATCATCATCATGTAGCTTATTTTCGATTTGACCTAAATAAGTATCGAATTCGTTAATAGCTTGTCCATAACCTAGAGGATCTCTTCTATGACCATATAAAGCATCGAAGTCAACTAAATTAGCAAAACATAATCCTGTAAACTTTTCATCCATTCTTTTTAAAAAGATATCTAACCCATTAGCGTTTGAAATTGATTTGAACGCTGTAGTTATGCCTTCTCCATCATAAATATCATTAATCTTACCAATTGAAATGACGTCTAAACCTTTTTCTTTTAAATAATTTAAGACTGTTTTCGCAAATGGTTTTAATGCATAATCATGACGATTTGGTGTTCTTTTAAAGTTATCTTTATTAGTACCAAGGAAAGGTCTCGCGATGACTCTTCCAACTTTATATTCATCTCTTAAGGTCATTTCACGGGCAATCGAACAGATTCGATATAATTCGTCAAGTGGAACGACTTCCTCGTGAGCCGCAATTTGTAAAACTGAGTCGGCTGATGTGTAAACAATCAAAGCTCCTGTGGCCATATGTTCTTCGCCTAGTTCAACTAAAATCTCAGTTCCACTTGCAGCCTTATTTCCGATAATTTTTCTTTCTGACTTTTCTTCAAGCTCTTTAATTAATTCTTGAGGGAAACCTGTATCAGTAAATGTTTGAAATGGATTAGGTACCTCAAGGCCCATCATTTCCCAGTGTCCTGTCATTGTATCTTTTCCAACTGATTTTTCCATCATTTTTGTATAATATGCGATTGTTTCCTTAGTTGGATTTACATTTTTAATTTCTGTTAAATTCCCATAACCAAATTTTTGTAAATTTGGTAAACTTAAAGTTAAGCTTTCTGATATATGTTTTATGGTATTAGCACCAATATCATTATACTGCTGTGAGTCTGGTAATTCTCCACATCCCAGCGAATCTAAGACAATTAAAAAGATGCGTTTATATTTCATTATCTTCACCACTTTCAATAAAATTTCTTGGATGATTATATGTTACTGTATCATTCAATTTTTTACTATTAATATGAGTGTAAATTTGTGTTGTCGAGATATTACTGTGTCCTAATAATTCTTGAATATAACGAATGTCTGCCTTATTTTCTAATAAATGTGTAGCAAAGGAATGTCTTAATTTATGTGGAGATATTTCTGTATGGAGATTACAATTTTTAGCGTGTTCTTTTAAAATACGCCAAAACATTTGACGTGTAAGTCGTGTTCCATCACGATTTAAAAACAAGATTTCTGTATCATAATTGATATTCAATTTTTTGCGAAAAAATTTTAAGTATTGATCAACTAAATGGATCGCCCTTTCCCCTACAGGAATAATTCGTTCTTTATTACCTTTACCATTACATTTTAAAAAACCCATAGTAAGATTGATATCTTCAATATTTAAGTTTACTAATTCACTTACACGAAGACCAGTTGAATACATTAATTCAACCATTGTTTTATTACGCAGTTCATATTCATTATCTTCAGTAAAGCTAGCTAATAATGCATTTACTTCAGATACTGATATAACGATCGGTAAGGATTTCTCAAGTTTAGGTTGCTCAATAAAATTAGAAACATTCTCCTTTAAGTAATTATTCATATACAAGTATTTATGGAACATTTTAATTGCGGTTAATTTACGCGCAATTGATTTTGGTTTTAAATTTAAGTCATATAAATGACTTAAATAATTAATAATATCATCTCGGCTCAAATCTTTTATATCATTAATTTCTAGTTCGTCAGTTAAGTAGTTACTATATTGCATTAAATCAACATTATAAGAAGCAATCGTATTTTTACTTAAACCACGTTCAATTATAATATAATTGTTAAACTCATCGATATAACTATCAATTCTACTCATTGATATCACTCTTATTTTGACAATCCTGGCAAATCCCTCTAAAAATTAATTCGTGATTCGTAATGACCAAATGATGTTCTTTTTGAATTTGTTCTTCAATAGGTTCTAATAAATCTTCATTTATTTCAATTACTTTCTCACATTGAGTACAAATAAAATGATGATGGAAGTGTTTACTATCTAAATCCAATAAATCATAGCGCGCGAAATCTTCATTTTTAAAATTGACTTTTTTAAGGATTCCAGCTTGACAAAATAATTCAAGTGTTCGGTAAACTGTAGCCTGTCCCGTTTTTGAATCACTTAATCTACTTATGATTTCTTCTGTTGTTAAATGATCTTCTTGATTGCTTAAGAAGATCTTTAATATTTCGATTCTTTGAGGAGTTATTTTAGCATGCATTTGTTTAATCTTATCAATATAACGTTCTAAGTCATTTTCTCTCATACATTCACCACCTATTAAAATACGATTTTAAGTATTCTGCAAAATATTTACCAAAGATTCCCATTATCAAGGCATAAAATATTAAGACAATAATCGAAAATATTAAAATATTAAAATATGAGTTTAATATTACTTTAAATTCTTTACGGTTGCTCGAGTATATATTTTTAAATAATTTTATCGCTATTATGATTGAATTGCTACTGACCCAAATTAATAATGGTAAAATAATAATATTTTGCGGAAATGTATAAACAAAGCCTAACCAGAATCCTTTTATTCCCAGTTGAAAACTAAAACTGCTTAAAACAAATCCATACATAAAGCCAATAAAGAATAATATAAATATTACTATTATTATACCAAAAATTGACAGAGCTAGAAACCAAATTGCGAAAATATATATAAAATGTGTAAAAAAACTCTTAAATAACAATGAAAATGATTTATGAACTTCTAAATCTTTTAAAGTTTTATAAATATCGTTAACTACTCCTAATAAATCATTATTATAAAGTTCGAAGGAAACTGTCACTCCAGCTAAAAAACCTACAATAAATATAGTGAGTACAAAAGCATAAACTGCCATATTCGGATGTTCTTTTGGTTGTTTACTATTAAACTCTCTTGGTAAATTTGATTTTCTTTTTCTTTTCATTTTTAATCACCCATTAATATAATTAAATATTCCTTTATCAAATTATATTTAAAACAATTAATGAATATTAAAGATATCGTTATTTATTTGAAAAATATTTAATATTTAACTGATCTACTAGTTTTGGAAATAAAAAATTTAATATCCGAATGAGTATTATTCCGAGAGGTATATCTAATTTCCGTTTTCTTTTTTTATAAGCTTTATATACTTTATCCGCGACAAGTTGAGGAGAAAGTACTTTTTTGCTTTTATAATAATCTTCTTTAAAAAACGCTGTTTTAACAGTTGCAGGATGAACTGTTAGTACATGTACCAATGGATACTCTACTCTAATTGAATTACTAAAACCTAATAAAGCATGTTTGTTCGCTACATAAATACTTTTTTTATTATTAGGGATATAACTTAGTATGGAACAAATATTAATAATAGAACCTTTATAATGATTAATATTATCAATTAATATACTTGTAACAATGGCTGGTGTTGTGAAATTAATATTGTTTTGATAGATGATATTCTCTAATTTAAGTTCATTAATTCCTTCAAAAATACCTACTCCAGCATTATTAATTAAACATCTAATTTGAAATTTATTATTTATTTCTTTAAACAATACTACAGTATCATCAAGATTACTTAAGTCACAACTATAACACTCAATAGAAACGTTAAAAGATGCTTTTAAATCACTTTTTATCTTATCTAGAACAACTAATCGCCTCGCGATTAAAATTAAATTATGGCCACCTCTAGCGAAGTTAGAAGCCAGTTCTAAACCAATACCGCTTGTAGCTCCAGTTATTATTGTATATTCCATTATTTCACCTTTTATTTCTTTTTGTTTATTGCTTTCTTAATCGAATTATCACCATATTTTCGATTAATATTATTCATTAATTTTACAATTTTTTCATCTTCAATTTTATTTTCATAACTAAATAAATCTAATTGTTCAAAAGCAGCTTGTTTTTCGATAATATTTGATGTACTAACGCCTAATAATCTAATTGGCTGACGATTCCATAATTCATCAAACAAAAGAGTTACTTTATTATAGATTATATCATATTGATCAGTATGATTTTCAATTGTTTTACTTTTTGAATAGGATTTAAAATCAGGATATTTAATTTGAATACTGAGCGTCTTAGCGACGTAATTATGATTTATAAGTCGAGTACAGACTAAACTTGTTAATTCCTTTAATTTAAGATATGCAGCTTCTTCAGTCCTTACAGGATCATTATAAGTTAACGAATTGCCAATGCTTTTATATGATTCATTTTGACTAGGATCAACAATATTATTGCCATAACCTAGTGCGTTTAAATAAAAGTGTTCAAATTGATTACCTAATACTTTAGTCGCAATGACTTTGTTTTCTTCTTTTACTAAATCACCAATCGTCTTAATCCCACCTTCAATAAGCTTTGGAGCTGTTTTTTTACCAATCCCAAACATATCGCTTATTTTTAATGGCCATAATAGATTACTTACTTCTCTTCTTCTTAAAACAGTTATTCCCATTGGCTTTTTAAAATCTGATGCCATTTTTGCTAAAAATTTATTAGATGCGATACCAATACTATTTGATAAGCCAATTTCAAGATATAACCTATCTTGAATTTCTTTTGCTAATTCAAGTGGATGTTTAGTAATACAAACATCTGTAACATCTAAATACGCTTCGTCAATAGATGCAATTTCTATTAGTGATGTATATTCTTTTAATAAATTAATAAATCGATGTGAATACTCGCGATACAATGCCATATTACCGGTTAAAATAATAATATGTGGGCACAACTCACGTACTTCAAAAACTGGCATAGCAGCTTTAACCCCAAATTTTCGTGCTTCATAGCTTGCCGTTACAATGACTCCTTTATTGAAAATGGCGTTTTTTCCGCCAATCGCAATCGGCTTATTTCGAAGCAGAGGATTATTGATTTGTTCTACTGATGTGTAAAAGGCATTCATATCGATATGAAATATTATTTTTACATTATTTTTCATCACTAATCCTCTTTCATTTTTGTTTGTTTTATATTATAATAAGAATATATTTTATTATATTATAACATTTTTATATTGAGGTGAAAACAATGGCAACAGTAAAAAAAGCAAAAAACAAAAACAATACTAATAATATGTATACAATGAAAAAGCAAAAAAACAATTTATTAGGTAGTAAATTAGCTAAAATTATTTTACTTATCATGGCTTTATCATTTGTATTAGGGATTATAGTAGAGTTAATCTATCTTGCAACAATATAATATAGACGGTAAATCGTCTTTATAAGAAAAGAGCATTACCAATAAGGTAAATGCTTTTTTTTATATCAAATAAAAAAAGATTTATTTAATCAATATGAATAAATAAATCTTTTATTTTTTAAGATGCTTTACGATGTTCTAATCTTAATCTATCTGCAATCATTGCAATAAATTCTGAATTAGTAGGTTTAGACTTAGCTAAACTTACTGTATAACTAAAAATTTGAGAAATAGCATCAATATTACCGCGGTTCCAGGCTACCTCAATCGCATGTCGGATAGCACGTTCTACTCTTGAAGAAGTTGTGCGATATTTTTTAGCTACTTCTGGATATAAAACTTTTGTAATGGATCCTAATATTTCAATATTATTATATACCATTGAAATAGATTCTCTTAAATATAAATACCCTTTAATATGAGCAGGTACACCTATTTCATGAAGAATTGCTGTGATTTCTGTACTTAAATCCCCCGGTGCATTATTTTGTATTGCTATGACACTGTTTTGTCTATTAACTTTTTCTTGATTAGCATTACCTAAATCATTAATTAGTTCTATAATATGGGTTACGTTAAATGGTTTCATTACAAAGTAATCTGCACCTAATTCAGATGATTTAATCAATAATGATTCTTGATTAAATGCTGAAAACACGATGATGTGCTTAGGTCTATTAAAAAATTCCTCACTAGCTAATTTTGTTAGTACTTGAATCCCATCAAAATTAGGCATTACTATATCTAGTAATAATACATCTACTTCAGTTGTTTTTAGCTTTTCAAGTACACTCATTCCATCATAAGTGTATCCAACAACCTCCATATTTTCCTGTAGATTAATGATCTCTTTCATCATCGTTACATGTTCACGGCTATCATCTGTGATAAAAACTTTTATTGACACAATGTTCAATCCCCCTCTTAAATATAAATAATTCAAAATATTTCAAAAAAGCCTACAATCTAATTATAAATTACTAAATACCCCATGTACATTAAAAAATGATTATATACGAGAAAATAATATATATATCATTATATTCGACATAAATCTTCTATTTTAATATGACATTATATCATATTTAGGGTCGAATTTGTCGAATATTAGTATGTTTAATGTTTGATGAAGATCCCCATATCTTCTAACATAAATTCGATATATACACCATAACCTTGGGTTGTATCATCAACTAATACATGTGTTAATGCACCAATTATTTTATTATTTTGAATTATTGGACTTCCACTCATCCCCTGGACTATTCCACCTGTTCGATCAAGTAGTCGCTCATCTGTTATTTTTATTTTAATTCCTTTGATATCTTTAGTATTTTGTCTATCTAATTCAATAATTTTAATACTGAATTCATCAATTCTATTATTCTCGATAACAGTTAAGATAGTAGCATCACCAAGTTTTATTTCATTTTGAGTTGCAATCCCTAATTTTGTTTTACTATTGAATTCTTTACTAGAGATTTTACCATAAATGCCGGTATTCTTGTTTTCGTTGATGTTACCGATACTTTCTTTACCGAATGTTGCTCTTTTTTCTCCAGGATTTCCACGTACACTTTTATTAATACTAGTAACCTCCGCTTTTTTAATTATGCCAGTTACTTTATTGAACTCTGAATTTAAAAGGTTTTTATCATTTATTTGATGACCCAATGCACCGAAGTACTGATTATCATAAATAAATGTTAAAGTTCCTATTCCTAAGATATTATCTCGTAGATAAAGTCCGATACTTATCGTATTATTTTTTGTATACACTGGATATATTTCTTTATTATAAAGTCGACCTTCTCGCCTTATAATTATATTCAAAGGCTTGTCTTGAGTGTCTTTATAGATCATTAACTCGTTTGTAACGTCTTCGATCTGTTCAGCTTTTTTACCATTAATACTTACAATGATATCTCCGGGATTTAACCCTGCAAGTTTTGCTGGATCAACTGTTCCGTTAACACCTTTGACTGTATAAGTATCAACAATCATGACATTTGTATTTAATTCAATGCCAATCGTTTCGCCACCTGGAGTTAAATAAATATCTTCAGCCTTTAAATAGGTATTACCTGAAGCTTCAATATTATAAAAGAGACTTAAAATAATGGTAAATAGGACTGTTATAAATTGTTTTTTTACACTAATATCCATTCACCTCTTCCTACCGCGACTACATTCTATTGTTTGTTTGTTTATCACTTTGTATTAAGATTTAGGTGCCTTAAATAATGGAAGTTAAATTAATTGAATTATAGCTATTAAATTATGTTTAGTAAATTTTTTGCATTTTCTATAACATAATCATTTAAATTATCACCGGCAATCATTTTCGCAATCTCCAATACTCTTTCATCTTTTTCTAAATAATGGACAATTGTAGAAGTACGATTGTCTTTTTCTTCTTTAGCGATATAAAGATGATAATCCGCAATTGATGCAACCTGTGGTAGATGTGTGATACATAAAACCTGTGTTTTTTGTGAAATAGATTTAATTTTTTGCGCGATACTACCAGCAGTAACACCAGAAACTCCAGTATCAATTTCATCAAAAATTATCGTTGATAAATTTTGTTTTTGCGATAATATTGTTTTTAACGCTAACATAAATCGCGATAATTCTCCACCTGAAGCAACTTTTGATAAAGGTTTTGTCGGTTCACCTTTATTAAATGAAACATAAAAATCGACTTCATCAATTCCATTTACATTAAAAACTTGATTATTTAAAGCATTTATATTATTTTGTGTAAAATTATTAAAAGTAATCTTAAAATTGGTATTATTTAACTTTAATTCACTTAAATGAGTGACTAGACTTGTTTCAATTTCTTTTGCGATGTTCTCACGAATTTCGCGTAAATTTAATGCTAAGTTTAAAGTATCTTGAAAATTAACTTCTAGTTTATTTTTTAATTCTTTAATAATAATTTCAAAATTATCAATTTGATTAATTTTTTCACTTAAATTGTTTTTATAATCAATTAATTGTTCAATTTCCATCTTATATTTTCGTTTAAATTGAGAATATATAGTTAAACGTGATTCAATCGAATCTAACTCTTTTGGATTATAATCTAGTGATGATAACTCTTCATCAAGTAAATTAGTATTATCATCTAATAAATAATAAATATTTATTAACTGTTCTGATAATTCACCATATTTAGTATTTATATGGGCAATTTTACTTAAATAATTGCTTGACTCATAAATATTTTCTAAAATTTTTTGATCTCTAATATTATTGTAAGCTTTATTTAAGTTATCATATATTTTATCGAAATTCGCTATTAAATTTCTCTTATTATTTAATTCATTAAATTCTTCTAATTTTAAATTTGCTTGTTTGAATTCTTCAAATTGATATTTATAAAAATCTAATTTTTCTTGATTCGCATTATTTTCTTTAATAACTTTATTATATTGATGTATTGCTTCTTGATATTCATGATAATGATCTTGATATTTTTTTAATTTTACTTTAAAATCATTATCTGCAAAAGTATCTAATAAATATAAATAATTATTAGTATTTATTAAACGCGTCGTATCATGTTGAACATGAACGTCCACTAAATAATTTCCAATTTGTTTTAATTGATTAACTGTAACTAAACTTCCATTTATTCTACAAACATTTCGACCATTTTTAGCTACTTCTCGAACAATAATTAAAGTATTATCTTCATAATCAATACCAAATTCTGTTAAAGTATTATTAATCAGGATATTATCGTAGTAAAACATTCCCTCTATAACTGCTTTTTCTTTTTCATGACGAATCATTTCATTTGATGCTCTCTCACCTAACAGTAAATTGATTGCATCAATTATAATAGATTTGCCTGATCCTGTTTCTCCCGTCAAAACAGTCATCTTCTCATTAAAACTAATTATCAAATCATCGATAATCGCAAAATCTTTAATTTTTAATTGAGCTAACATAAAATCACCCACTTACTATTTTAAATCATGTGCTTCTTCAACTATTTTTTCAACATTTATATTTTCATTTAAGCTATTTTTAGCATCTTTTTTAAGATTTATTAAAAATTCAATATTACCTTCAGTACCTTTAATTGGCGAATAGGTTAAATTTAAAACTGAGAAATTAGTTTTCAAACTAAATGCGATAATTTCTAATATTACACTTATGTGTGTAGACTTATCTCTTATAATACCATTTTTACCAACTAATTCTTTACCTGCCTCAAATTGTGGTTTAATTAAAGCAATGACTTCTCCATCATCAACTAAAATATTATACAAGACTGGAAGAATTAATCTTAAAGAAATGAATGATACATCAATCGTAGCGAAATGTGGTAAGCCTTTACTAAACAATTCTTTAGATGCATATCTAAAATTAGTTTTTTCTAGGCTGATCACTTGTTCATGTGAGCGAATTTTCCAATTTAATTGATTTGTGCCTACATCAATCGCATAAACTAAGGAAATTCCATTTTGTAAAGCACAGTCGGTAAATCCTCCAGTTGAAGCTCCAATATCAACCATAATTTTATTGTTTAAGTCGATTTGAAATTCCTTTAATGCTTTCTCAAGTTTGAATCCACCACGACTCACGTAAGGCATCACATTACCTTTAATGACAATTTCTTTGGATCGATCAACTTTTTCACCTGGTTTATCGATTCTTTCGTTATTAACAAGTACAAGTCCGGCCATAACGCTTCTTTTTGCTTTTTCTCGAGTATCAAAGAAACCTCTTTCTACTAAAAGCACATCAATTCTCTCTTTATTATTCATCTCATCACTTCTCACTTATTTAATAGTTTTAATAAATAGTAAAATACTTGCTTCGTCAAAATGTAAGTCTTTATAAACTAATGCTTTATTACCTTGATCAACATATCTTTCATCAATAGCAATACTATAAATATTATTTGAATTTACATGTTTTTTTTGTGCATATTCTAAAATGGCACTATTTAATCCACCAATTTTAATTGCTTCTTCAAAAACAATAATCGGTATATTTAATTTAAATAGATCGTCAAGTAGGACTTCATCGATTGGTTTTATAAATCTTGCATTTACTACAGTAGCTTTTAAATTATTTTTTGTGTTAATTTTTAATAAATAATCGACATTTGGACCATATGTGATAAAGATTAAATCTGTACCATTATTTTCGATTGTCCAAGTTCCTAGTTCAATTAAGTTAAAATGATGATTTTCAAGACCTTCTATATTAGCTTTGCCTCTAGGATATCTGATAAAACATAATTTATTACTTTCAAAGCAAGAATAAAGTAAGTCATAAGCTTCGTAAGCATCTTTAGGCATCATGATATGAACATGAGGAACATGACGCACTAATGATATATCAAATATTCCTTGATGGGTATCACCATCGCCGTCTACTAAACCTGAACGATCTACTCCTATGACCACATTTAAATTTTGTCTTGCTACATCATGATTTATTTGATCATATGCTCTTTGTAAAAAGGTGGAATAAATTGAACAAAAAGGCTTCATTCCGCTTTTAGCTAACGCTCCCGCGAAAGTTACAGCATGTTCTTCGGCAATTCCGACATCGATAAAACGATCTGGGAATGTATTTTCAAAAACAGCAAGATCAGAGCCTTGTTTCATAGCGGGAGTAATAGCAACAATCTTTTCGTTATCTCTAGCTAATTTTGTAAGTGCCTCACTTATTATAATACTCCAACTTTTTTCTTTTTCACATTTTTTTTCACAAGTTTTTCCGGTTTCTATATCAAAAGGTCCGATACCATGCCATGTTCCTACCGTATCCTCTTCAGCGTATTTATAACCTTTACCTTTTTTTGTAATAACGTGAATGAGTAATGGTTTATCAATCGCTTTTACTTTAGAAAATGTTTGGATTAGCGAATTTAAATCATGACCATCAATTGGACCAAAATATTCAAATCCCATTTCTTCAAAAATATTACTATTAAGTAAAAATGATTTCACACTGTCACGTACTCGTTTAGCAAATTTAAACATAGCCTTATCTCTATTAATGATATTTAAGTAAACTTTTTTAACTTTATTATATTTACGACTCAAACGCATTTTATTTAACATGTTAGTGACACCACCAACATTTTCCGATATTGACATTTTATTATCATTTAAAATAACGATGACACGTTTATTAGCTTGTCCTAAATGATTTAAGGCTTCATAAGCCATCCCACTTGTTAAAGAACCATCGCCAATAACCGCAATAACATGATAATTTTGTTTTAAATAATCACGAGAATATACAAATCCAGCAGCTGCCGAAATTGAAGTAGAGCTGTGACCTGTTTCCCACTGATCATGTTCACTTTCTGAAGATTTAGGAAATCCACTTAAGCCCTTATATTGTCTCAAAGTAGAAAATTTATTTCCTCTACCAGTTAAAATTTTATGCGTATAAGCTTGATGTCCAACATCAAAGATAAATTTATCTTTAGGACTATTAAAAACTTTATGTAAAGCAACTGTTAATTCAACTACTCCTAAGTTAGGACCAATGTGTCCTCCAGTTTTAGAAACATTTTCAATTAAAAAAGTCCTAATTTCCTTACACAATTCTTCAAGTTCTACGACTGACATTGTTTTTAAAAATTCGGGACTTACTATATTTTCCAAATCGTGCATTATACCACTTCTTCCCAATGTTTGTTTATTTATTACGTTCAATAATTAATTTAAAAATTGATTCAAGCATTGAAGAATTTCGATTCAAACTATTTAATAAAGATAAAGCAGTTTGATAATGTTCATTTAATCTATTTTGTGACTCTTCAAGTCCAATTATTGATACGTACGTACATTTATGATTTTTTTTGTCATTATTAATCGATTTCCCGATAATTTCTTGATCTCCTATTACGTCAAGAATATCATCCTTAATTTGAAATGCGATACCTATATTATATGCTGCTTGTCTTATCACATTTATCACTTCATCATTCTGATTAGCAATGATCGCTCCAGCCACAAGCGCAAATTGAATTAGTTTTCCAGTTTTATTTTCATTAATTTTTATTAATTCATTAATTAATAAATCTTTGTTCTCATTCTCAATATCAAGTTGTTGACCACCTATCATACCACTTGCCCCACAACTTTGACATAATTCACAAATAAGTTTAACTTTTTGATGATCAGCTAATGATTCGTCATTACAAATGAGTTCATACGGGTTAACAAGTAGAGCATCTCCAGCTAAAATAGCGGTTGCTTCACCAAAGACTTTATGATTTGTTAATTTTCCTCTTCTAAAATCGTCATCATCCATTGCTGGTAAATCATCATGAATTAAAGAAGAAGTATGGATTAATTCTAATGCAGATGCTGTATTAAGACCCTTATTTAAATCGCAAGAAAAAGCTTCAAGTGATGCAAAAACTAATAACGGTCTAATCCTTTTCCCACCTGCACTGTAAGAATAAATCATAGCTTCTTTTAAATTATTTGCTAAATTTAGTGTTTTTAAATAGTTTAAAACATACTCATCAAGTAATGAGATATATTTTAAACTAAATTCATTAATATCCATACTATTCACTTTCCGTTTCGCCATTAATTTTAACGATTAATTTTTCTGCGTCTTGGAGTTTTTGATAACATTGTCCATATAATTCTAAACCTTTTTGGTAAAGGCTAATACTCTCTTCTAATTTAATCGTTCCTGATTCTAATTTTTTAACAATGATTTCAAGTTGTTCAAGTGCTTCTTCAAATGTCATATTTAATCACCTTTTTTTCAATAATTTGCGTTTTTAAATCGCCATCTTTTAAATTGATATCTATGATATCACCAACATTTACATTTTCAATACTAACAATCGGTTGATTTTCTTTTTTAACAATACTATAACCCTTTTGTAAGATATTTAAAGGATTAAGTAATTCTAATTTATTAATTAAATTAGTAAATGTGTTAAAACTAAGATTATAATTTTTTTCATATAAATAATTTAATTTGTTTTGTAATGTGATTAAATTCTGTTTCTTTTCATTTAGTTTATTTATAGGACTATTATGTTCAAGTCTACTTTGTAATTTATCTAGACGATAATAATTTTGTTCATAAATTCTGTTTGGATTTATAAACACATAACTTTTACTCAGTTTATTAAGTAATTGTTGATTATTATTTAACTTATTGATCACAATTTGATTCATTCTTTGTTTTAAATTTTGTAAATGCACATAAATATCTTGCTTATTTGGAACAGACATTTCAGCTGCGGCTGTTGGTGTAGCTGCACGTAAATCAGCTACAAAATCAGCGATTGTAAAATCAGTTTCATGTCCTACGGCAGAAATTATTGGAACTTTAGAATTAAAAATCGCATGAGCAACTATTTCTTCGTTAAAGCACCACAAGTCTTCGATTGATCCGCCACCACGACCTAAAATGATTACATCTATATTTGGATATTTATTAGCTTTTTCAATTGATTCAACAATAGAATGTTTACCATTCTCACCTTGAACAAGTGTAGGAAATACGATTACTTCAACGAGTGGAAAGCGACGTTCAATCGTCGTTAAAATATCCCTAATAGCTGCACCTGTATTAGAGGTTATTACTGCAATTTTATTAGGGAATAATGGAATGCGTTTTTTATACTTAGGGTCAAACAGACCTTGTTTTTGAAGTTTCTCCTTAAGTTGTTCAAAGCGTAAATAAAGCTCACCTATACCATCAACGGTAATATTTGAGACATATATTTGATAATTTCCACCTTGAACATATAATGTTACGTAACCTTCAACAATTACTTTCATTCCATCTTCTAATTTAAATTTCACGTTATTTGCACTAGATGCAAACATAATCGCATTTATTTGGGCTTGTTCATCTTTTAAGGTAAAATAAAAATGACCTCTTGAATGATGTTTAAAGTTAGATATTTCACCTTTTAGTAATACATTTTGTAAATTTGTATCATTATCAATACAAAATTTAAGATATTTGCTTAAAGCACTAACAGTTAAAGGTACTTTATTCATTCATACCACCTGCTATGCTAAATTTAAATCATTTTTGATTTTATCAAGTAAACTATTGTTAAATGAAGCAGCTTTATTATCGCCTACATCACTATATTTTTTGGTAATTTCTATTGCTTCATTAATAACTATCGCAAAATGCGTTTCTACAGCATGAATTAATTCATAAGTAGCAAAACGAATGATTGCTAAATCAATATATGATAATCTTTCAATTGTATAATTTTCTAAATTTTTAGTTATAATCATATCAAGCTCATCTTGATGGGCGATTACACCTGTAATACTATTATTAATATATTCAGTTACCGGTTCTTCTACTTTATTTTGCTCTAAGATATAGTTTATTGTTTCTAAAACATCGTTTCCTGATATTCCCAAACTATATAATGATAAAACTATAATTTCACGTTCTTTTTTACGATTCATTTTTAATCACCTTTTTTTTATTTTAATATTATATTATTATACCATAATTTAGAAAATTTGTGAAATAGCAAAAAACCACTAGAACTAGTGGTTTACTTAATATTTGCTACATGCACATAAATACGCGAGATTTCAAGGAATGTCATGTTATAAACTGCTTGTTTAACATTTTCTTGAATCTTCTTGCAAACCTTATGAATTGATTCTCCATATTTCACATCAATATACAAATCAATTACGATACCATTTTTAATGATCTCTGCATTAACACCACTACGATGATTTCGATTAAACGCATCAGTTACTACTTTCGTTATCTTCTCATGCATTGAAGCAACTCCATCAACTTCTAACGTTGCTTTAGAAGCTATAACTTCTAGAACTTGAAGATTTACATTTATGTCACCGTATTTGTGTTTATTATTAATATCTAATTGAATATACTTTACTTCCATTTGTATCCCTCCTGCATTTAATATTATTATATATCATCAGGAGGAGTTAATGCAAGTTTCTCATTAATATTTGTTTAATTAACTTCATATCCATATCTTGTAATTACATTTACATCAGTTCCAAAACGCATCTTAGCTTTGTCAACGATATTGATAACTTGAGTAGTACTTAATTCATCTGTATATAGAAATACTTTAACTTCACGATTTGAGCCTTCAACGTAGGCATCATAATAACCAACATCTATTAATTCTGCTTCAAACAAAGATTCATTTGTAGTTAAAGTGGTTATTTCTGAGATTGTAGATAGAGCAGCATTAACTTGATCTGGATTCACATCAGTACCGATATAATCATAAAGATCTTCAATCATAGCTTGGCGAGCATCAGTTTTAACTTTTCGTAAATCTATAAATTCTTGTGAAAAGATAGGGTCATCCCCATCATCAATTGGTTTATCTTTACCTGGCATTGCAAAGTAATAGATTGATAGCATCACTATCATAACTAGCATAAAAATGGTCACTTTATTTTGTGGTTTCATAATTATTTTCCTCCTAATTTGTCTCTATTAAAAAGTATGCTGTTGACTTTAAAAACATTACTTAAATAGTTAAAATATTAAAATACTTTCAAAAGTGTTACACATTTATTGTAAAAAAGTAAAAATAATCAAATATTATGATTAGTAAACGTTTTATTCTTGACTTTATCAATATAATTAGTATACTAATTATATTGTTTTGTTAGCATACTAACTAATTAGGAGGTGGAGTTCATTGAATTTAGGATATTTATTAAGTAAAGCAACACGTCTTTGTAAACAAGATTTAAATTTAAGACTAAGTGAATTAGACTTGACTGTAGCCCAATACATTATTTTAAGAGACATTTTTATGTATGAATCACAGCCTGAATTAGAAAAGCATGTAAACCCGGCTTGTATTGCCGCACGTTTAAATTGTGACCGCCCTACTGTTACAGGTATTATCCAAAGACTTTTGGATCATGGATGGATTTTAAAAAAAGATAATCTTCATGATAAACGGTCCTTTTATTTAGAATTAACAAATAAGACGAGAGAGATATTGCCAAAGTTAGATGAGTTAGATGAAATGACTTTGAGTAAAGCTGTATCAAGTTTAGAAGAACATGAAGTAGATCAACTAAAAAAATTTTTAAGACAAATAATAAAAAATTTACACAAAGGAGAAGAACATGAGTAACGCACATCATAGATTATTAGGTGAAGAAAAAATATATAAATTACTTATTAAATTTTCAGTTCCTGGTATATTCGGAATGGTCATCAATTCATTATATAATATCGTAGACAGAATCTTTGTGGGCCAAACTGTTGGACCTGACGGAATAGCTGGAATATCTGCAAGTTTCCCATTAATGATTATCTTTATGGCTTTTGCGATGCTAATTGGTATGGGAACTACATCTTTAGTATCGATTAGATTAGGTCAACATCGACAAGACGATGCAGAAAAAATTATTGGTAATTCCTTAACATTATTAATAACAGTTTCGATTGTATTATCAATCATTGCTTATATTTTTGTAGAACCTATCTTAAGTTTCATGGGAGCTAAAAGAGAGATTTTACCCCTAGCAGTTGAGTATTCAAAAATAATAATAATCGGAAACGTCTTCCAATTTTTAAGTTTTGGGATGAATCATAATATTAGAGCACAAGGTAAACCTAAAACAGCAATGGCAACTATGTTAATAGGTGCAATTACAAATATTATATTAGATTACTTTTTCGTCATTACATTAGATATGGGGATGGCTGGTGCAGCAATCGCAACCATTATTTCTCAAGCAGTTTCTGCATTTTGGGTAATATCATTTTTCTATAGTAAGAAAAGTACATTAAGAATACACTTAAAATTTCTGAAATTGAAAAAAGAAATTGTATATAGTATTATTACAATTGGTATGGCACCATTTTTATTACAACTTGCTAGTAGTGTTATGCAAATTATATTAAATAAAAGTATAGCCTATTATGGTGAATTTTCACCAGTTGGATATGAAAATGCACAAGCAGCAATCGGTATAGTCAATAGTGTAGCTACATTATTATTAATGCCTTTGATTGGAATTAATCAAGGTGTTCAACCAATCATAGGTTATAACTATGGAGCTGAAAAATATGCTCGTGTAAAAGAAGCCATGAAATTAGGATTAATGGCAGCTACTACAATCGTAACTATTACTTTTATTTTTTCAAGAATTTTCCCAGAGCAATTAGTTAAAATGTTTATTCCAGAGGATAAATTAACTACTGAGTTACTGCAATTTAGTATAAGAGCGATTAATATTCAATTTTTAGCAATACCTATTGTTGGCTTCCAAATTCTTGGTTCGAGTTACTTTCAAGCAACAGGAAGACCACTTTACGCTGCTTTCTTATCTTTAACTAGACAAATTATCTTTTTAATTCCACTTCTTTTAATATTACCACTATCACTTGGACTTGAAGGAATTTTATATTCAATTCCACTGGCTGATGTATTAAGTACTATTGTTACAACAATTTTTGTGGTTACAGAATTTAAAAAGTTAACGAAAAGAGAACAACAAATAAAAGAAAGAGAATTATTAAATAATTAATATCATATAAAAGAAACACTTTTTTAAAAGTGTTTCTTTTAATATATCTGGTGAATAAAACGTGTTATAATAAAAGAAATTGGTAAAAGGAGATATATAAATGAATTGGGAAAATTTAACTTCTAAAAATTTTGAAAAAGCAGTTAATGAAACTAAAACTTGTATTATTGCATTTGGTGTATTAGAAAAACATAGTGAGCATTTACCGCTTGGTACTGATTATTTAAATGGTCATGAAATAGTGTCACGAGCAGCTGAAATTGAAAAAGCAGTTGTATTTCCACCCTTCTATTTTGGTCAAATATACGAAGCACGTTGTTTTCCAGGTACGCTAACTTTGAAGCCTACTTTACTTATTGAAGTAATTCAAAGTGTCCTTGACGAAATTGGCAGAAATGGCTTTAAGAAAATTATTTTCTATAATGCACATGGTGGTAATACTTTTTTACTTCAATTTTTAGCACAAAGTCAACTTTATGAAGAAAAACCTTATCAAGTTTATATGTATTTAGGAGATAATTCACCAAAAGTTAAAGAAGCATTTAATACTATTTGTGATAGTAAATTTCATGGTCACGCGTGTGAATGTGAAACTAGTATTTCACTATTTAACCATCAAGATATCGTAAAAATGGAAGATATCAAAAATGAACCAGCTACTCCGCTTAGAAGATTAGCTCACGTTCCAAATAACTTTTCAGGTTTAAGTTGGTATAGCAACTATCCTGATCATTATGCAGGTGATGCAAGAACGGCAACTTATGAAAAAGGAAAAGCATTAGTTGAATTAGAAGTTGAATCATTTGTTAATTACATTAAAGCAGTTAAAAATGATACAGTTTTACCACAACTAAGTGATGAATTCTTTACGCGTGTAAATAATATAAAAAATTTATAAAGTAAATATTTCACTGATAATAACAATAACTTTTAAATCTACAAAGAAAAAACGCTAATTAAAATAAATTAGCGTTTTTCTTATAAAAATTAACGTGATCTACCAGAATATTTACCATCAATAGTGCTAACTATTATTTGTTCACCATTTTCAATAAATAAGGGAACTTGAATTGTGTGACCAGTTTGTACAACCGCAGTTTTTGTAGCGTTTGTTGCAGTGTCACCTTTGATTCCCGGCTCACATTCAACGATAGTTAAATTAACTTTATCAGGTAATTCAATACCTAATACTTCTTCTTCATAAGTAATTACTTTAACTTCTAAACCTTCATATAAATATTTAGCTTCACTTGTTAAAGAATCAGCTGGAATTTCAGTTTGTTCATATGATTCATTATTCATAAATACATAGAAATTTCCACTATTATATAAATATTGCATTGTATTTTTTTCTATATGAGCTGGCTTGAATTTTTGAGCTGAGTCAACTGTCATTTCAACTACGTTTCCAGAACGTAAATTTCTAAATTTTAAGCGAACAAAAGCGCCACTTCTTGCAGATTTAACGTGTTGATATTCTAAAACTGAATAAAGATTATTTTCATGTTCTATTGTCATACCTGTTCTTAAATCACTACATGTAATCATTAATAAAAACCTCCATAATAAATTAACATACCTATTATAACCAAAATATCGTGATTTGTCTATCTTTTTCGGCTTATAACATAATTTACCGCATCAATATAGCCTTCTAATCCTTTACCAACAATTGAAAAATCCACTTCATCTTTAATAACATTAATCGCCCTAAACGATTCTCTTTTATAAATATCAGATATGTGTACTTCAATTTTTAAACATTTTATAATATTTAATGCATCTCTTAATGCATATGAATAATGAGTCAAGGCGCCAGGATTAATAATTAAAGCATCATAATCAGTAAAATACATTTCGTGAATCTCATCAATTAATTTACCTTCATAGTTACTTTGGCATATATCCGCTTGAATACCATTACATAAACAATAATCTTCAATTAATTTAACCAAATCAGTATAAGTTCGATAACCATAGACTGAAGGTTCACGAATACCAAGCATATTTAAATTTGGACCATTAAGCACTTTAATCTTCACTTTTATCACCTATTCTCTATTTTATTATGTTTAATCTTTATTTTCAATATAAAATGCGATATAATTATATGATGTAATAATAAAAATTTCTGGAGGTATTAAAAATGTGGTTATTATATGTCGGACTTGGTTTAATTGCTGTTATAGGCTTTCTTTTTGTTTTTTCTTATTTTCAAGCCAAGAAATCAAGTGTTAAAATGGATGCTGAAAATTTTAAACAAAATATGCGTAAAGCACAATTAATTGATGTTAGAAATAAAAATGAATATGATGCCGGTCACATTAATGGTG
Organism: Haloplasmataceae bacterium; assembly: GCA_029240795.1. Lineage (GTDB taxonomy): Bacteria > Bacillota_I > Bacilli_A > Haloplasmatales > Haloplasmataceae > JARDZP01. The sequence goes on from JARDZP010000018.1 coordinate 26,952, forward strand.
CAAGAAATATTAGTATTTCAATGTTAACAAGAGAATATGCTAAATTAAGAAAAGATCAACCTATTTATTTATATTGTGACTCTGGTAAAAGAAGTTCAAGAGCATCAGTTTTTTTAAGATCCCGTGGTTTTATTAACATAATTGAATTAAAAGAAGGATTAAAAGGCTGGGATGGACCTCTAAAAGAAAAGTAAAACGCATTAGAAATGCGTTTTTTTTATACTAATATACTTAATTATTAAAAAGATATTTTAATATGTTAGGTAGACGTTTAGCCCACTCTGCTTCATTATGTTTTGCGCCTTCAATCATTTGAAATTTTAAATAATTAGAATTAATTTTATCTTTTAATAATAAATAGAGTATATTATTTACCTGAACAAAATAACTATCCTTACCTCCTTCAACTTCAGAATCTCCAACATCTAAGTAAAATTTTTTTATATTTTCTAAATTAGCACATTTAATTGATTCAATCATTTTGTCAAAACATACATAAAATGCTCCAGAGAGTGAAGCGATTCTTGAAAATACATGTGGGTATTTAACCGCAGCATAGGTTGAAATAACTCCCCCCATCGAACTTCCCATCATTGCGGTATCATTTGCAGCCTTTAAAGTGCGATATTTTGTATCAATCATTGGTTTTAATTCATTTACTATATACTCCAGATATATTTCTCCTTTACCGCCAACTTGTCGTTCAAAGGCATGTTCTATCGAAAATTCAAATGGTGAATATTCATCCAGTCTATATAATCCTGGTGCACATTCTAGTCCTACTACGATTATTTCAGGTAAACTTTTATCTTTTACATAAGCCTCAATTATATTCCAAGTAACTCCTAAAAATGAATCAGCTTGATCAAATACATTATGACCATCATGCATGTATAATACAGGATAATGTTTATGAGTCATTTCATAGTTATCAGGTAAGCCTATATAAAGTTTAGCATTTCGGCTTAGTGTTTCAATAAATAGTGTTTCCTTTGTATTTACATAAAAATCCCCCTATTATTTGTTTAACATAAGTATATCTCGAAAGAAAATATTATGCAATGACCTAGTTTCTAACCTAATCTTAATTAAGATATTCTATGTCTTTTAAGATTTTATATTTTTTTATCATTCATTTATAAATTACGTTCTTTTCAACTTAAGTGTTGATGAACCTATGCAAAAATCCCATATCTATATTCATAATACGCATCTTTTAAGGAAATTGGTAATTCAAATTTCAA
>JARDZP010000094.1 GCA_029240795.1 Haloplasmataceae bacterium
AGCTAATTTTAATTTGCGTGACTTAATATAGGGCTATTCTGAAGTTGTAAGAATAGTCTTATATTATAATGCTCGCTACCCTAAGTTAAGAAAGAACCTAAACATTTATAGTGCCTTTAATAAATAAAATTTAAAGATCAATAAATTCAGGATTTTCATTGGTGTCAATAAACCATTCAGAATGTTCAAAATTTGAATCACTTATTTTGTCTAGTGGTAACTTCATATATTTTCCTGATGCAGTAGCTGCAATATCACCATTTTGTAAGATGATTTCACCTGTTCCTTCAAACAATCTTTTAGAATCCATTGTAATTCTTCCTACAACTTTTACTTCTACATCTAGTGGTATTGGCTTTTTATATTTAACATTTAAATCTACAGTAACTCCCCATATACCAGGATTAGTTATACTAATTGCTCTACCTATCGTTTCATCTAATAGTGCAGCGGTAATTCCACCATGGGTTCTACCAGGATAACTTTGATGTTCATTTTTGATCGTACATAGAGCTACTAATTCATTATTTTCTAGTTCATAAAAATGAGCTTTTAAACCTAATTCGTTTTTTAATCCACATACGATACAGGATTTACTATTATGTTGTTTGCTTTTTATTTTTATTTTCATCTTTACTCCTTAATTTTGATTTTTCGTATTTTGATTATAAATAGATAAGTTCTTAAATTCAGATGGAGAAACTCCTTCATATTTCTTAAAGTATTTACTAAAGTAAAATAAATCATTAAAACCAACTTCATTTGAAATATCGGTGATTGAATATCCTTCAAGTAGTAATTGTTTTGCTTTATTAATGCGCACTTGATGAAGATATTGGATAGGAGTCTTACCTGTAATCTCTTTGAATATTGCTCCGGCGTATGAAGGCGATACTTCTAATAAGTTACCTAACTCATTTAATGTTATTTTTTGATTGTAACGTTCGTTTAAAAAATCGATCATGATATCCGTTTTGCGGTATTTGTCATAATTATATTCTTCTTTATTAACCCAAGATAACAATGAGTAAATAATTTCAATAAAAAGGATTCTTAATTGTATGTGTTTATTTGGATATTCAGTGATCCACAATTTGGTTAATTCCTCAAAATAATCGCATATTCTAGAAAATACCAAAGGATCCTTTATCTTTTGTATTGTTTTAAATGGTAAGTCAGGTGTACTTAGTGACCACAGATGGTCCAAATTTACAGGACATGTGTATTCAAAATTTACGGTGTAAAATTTTAATAAATCATCAGGTTCAGTATTAACATTTGAAACATCACCAGGTTTAAAAAAAATGAAGTCTCCTTTTGTCCCAGTAAACTTCTCCCCATTTATATCATAATAGCCTTTTCCGTCATATATCACAACAAATTTAAATCTCGCAAATTTATGGTTATTAATTTTCCAATCAGGTTTTGTTTGACGATTGGCGATATGAAAGATAGCGGGAGTAATATTTTTAAATACTTCATAGTTGTTATTTCTCATATAACCTCCAAGATATTTTACAAATTTAATTATACAATTAATATTTTAAAATTGAAATATGGTAGTAATGATTTTTGAATAAAGTTTTCTTCAAATATATAAGTAAACACGCCATTCTTTAAATAGAAAGGCGTGTTTTTATCGTTTTATTTTTATTAACCTATAATTTCAAACTCTTTTAGTTTTTGAGAGTTCGTGGAGTTATTTAATTCATAATATAAACCTTTAGCTGCTAATAATTCATGATGATTACCTTGCTCGATGATTTTACCATGGTTAATGACGAGTATTAAATCACAATTTCTAATGGTACTTAATCTATGAGCGATCATAAAGGTTGTTTTACCTTGTGTTAAGAGTTTCATGGCTTCTTGGATCTGTTTCTCAGTTATTGTATCAACTGAACTCGTCGCTTCATCAAGTACTAAGATATCAGGACTTGAAAGAAGTGTTCTAGTAATAGAAATCAGTTGCCGTTGTCCATGGCTTAGGTTAGAACCATCACGATTTAAGATAGTATCATACTGATTAGGTAGATTCATAATGAAGTTGTGACAGTTAGTCATTTGACAGGCTTCGGTAATCACTTCATCCCCTAATGTTTTATTTCCATATTTTAAATTATTTTTTACGGTATCTGTAAATAGATAAGTATCCTGAAGGACAATACCGATTTTATTTCTAATCGAGTCTTTCTTGTATGCTTTAATTGATAAATCATCTATTAATATATCACCATTTTGTACTTCATAAAAGCGATTAAGTAGATTAATTATTGAAGTCTTACCAGCACCAGTAGGACCTACTAATGCTACCTTCATTCCAGGCATAATCGTAAAATTGATATCTTTTAAAACTGGCTTATCAGCAATATAGCTGAAATCAACATTTTTAAATTCAACCAATCCATCTAAATGATCAACTTCAATCGCGTCTATTGCGTCCTCAATAATATCATCACTATCGATAATTTCAAATACACGCTCAGCACTAACAAGTGCTTGTTGAATATCTGTATATAATTGTGCTAGATGATTGATGGGTTGACTAAATTTATCAGCTAAATCTGTAAATGAGATAATTGTCCCTGCGGTGGCTTTACCATAGTATGCAAGAAACGCACCTAATGAAACAATAATAACGTATCTTAATGTATTAAGGAAACCAATTATGGGTCTAATCAGTCCACCATAAATGGACGATTTAATTAAGATTTTTGTGTATTTTTCATTTTCTACAATATATTCATTGATGACGTTTTTTTCTTGATTGAATGATTGAATTATTTTTACTCCATTGACATTTTCTTGGATAAAGCTATTAATGACAGCTAATTGTACACGTGATTTACGGAATTGTGATCGAGAAATGACTGTTAATTTACGAATACTAATAACAAGAATCGGAACAGTTACGATGGTGATACAAGCTAAGATTGGATTTATCCAAAACATCACGGCACCTGATGCGATTAATGTGATAACCGCAGTAAAAACGCCAATGATCGTGTGTGTTAAGGAGTTACTAATTGTATCAACGTCATTGCTTAAGCGTGACATTAAATCTCCAACTTTGTTTTTATCAAAGAAACTAACATTTAGTTTCTGCATTTTAGTAAAGCAATCTTTTCTAATGGTTCTTAATGTTTCTTGGGATACTTTTATCATCACAAAGGAATTGACCATTGATAAAAGCGAGTTAATAAAATAGATACTTATCAGGATTATTGCGGTTTTGATTAATGCTTCAACATTTCCATTAGCAATATGTATATCAATCGCGTTCTTTATTAGAATAGGTGTGATCATACTAATCCCAGTAATAATGACCATTATTAGAATAACTGAAAATATTCTTAATTTTTGTTTACCTAAATAAATGATCAGTCTCTTAATGGTTTTTATTGACTTTTCAAGTGACAACAATTCTTCTGGTCTAATGGGTTTATTATGGTTATGGCTATTCAACGTTATCACTTCCCATTTGTGATAAATAGATTTCTCTATATATATCATTAGATTGTACTAACTCATCACTTGTACCAATACCAGTGATTCTACCTTCATCTAAAACGACAATTTTATCCGCAAACTCCATGGATTTAATTCTTTGCCCGATGATTATTGATGTACAATTAAGTTCACCTAACCGGTTTAAAATGTTACTTTCGGTTTTCATATCAACAGCACTTGTACAATCATCAAAAATTAAGATTTTTGGACTTGTAATAATGGTTCTAGCGATACTTAATCTTTGTTTTTGTCCTCCAGATAAGTTGATACCTCGTTCACCCAGTTCAGCTTGGTAGTTTTCAGTTATATCACTTATAAAGTTACTAGCTTGAGCAATTTCTGATGCTTTTACTAGGTCTTCTTCGGTAGCATCTGGTTTTCCAAATTTAATATTGTCTTCAATGGTTCCTGCGAATAGAAAAGTTTTTTGCGATACAGAACTTATTTGTTCTCGTAAATTTTCTAAATTGTATGCTTTTATATTGATATCATCAATTAAAATTTCACCTTCAGAAACATCATAAAAACGATGGATTAAATGAATTAACGTTGTTTTACCAGAACCATTCTTCCCGATAATCCCCACTTTTTCACATGGATTTATAACTAAATTGATATTTTTTAGAACGGGTTCCCCATCTTTATAAGCAAATGTCACGTTTCTAAATTCGATTTTACCGATCATTTCTTTTTGAACACTATTGCCTTTGAGGTGTGGCTCACTATGTAAAATTTCAAGAATTCTGATTGAACTAGCCTCTGCCCTAGCGAACATATTCATGATATTAGTGATTGATAATAAGCTACCTGCTAAATGACGGAAATAGGTAATAAAGGCGAAGATTTCTCCGACTTTAAAACGACCATTTATAGTTTCAAATCCACCTAATAGGATAATCGCAACGATACCAAAATTCATAAGTAAAGAAGTGATGGGTGAAGAAAGTGCTGATATTTTTTCAGCTTTAATAGATGTATTTTTAAGTTCATCAATACTTCCAATAAAACGATCGACTTCATCATCTTCTTTAACAAAGGCCTTGATGATTCTAATGTTTGAAATACTTTCTTGTGATACTGTGTTAACTTTATCAAGTTTTTCTTGAACTTGACGATGATAGGGGAATGATTTTCTAATGATAAAAAAGTTTATAATAAAAAGAAGTGGTGTAACGATTAATAAGATTAATGATAATCTAGGGCTTAAGTTATAGGCATAAATAATACTACCTACGATATCAATCGGTATTTTAAAAACATTCAGTTGAATGTTTTTATTTACACGTCTAATCCGAGATGTATCATTAGTTAATCTGGTGATGATATTTCCTAATTCTATTTGATCAATTTGTTCAAAGTCCATATGTTCAACTTTTTTAAATAAATCTTTCGCAATAGTTTGGGAAGATCTTGTTGATGATATGGTTGAAAAGATATTTGTTAAAATACCAAAGATAATATTTAAGAGTGTTGCGCCTAACATATAGATACACATTTTTAAAACGTATGGTAAATCTCCATTTTCTAGACCAATATCAATAATGTTACTAGAAATTGTCGGAACTAGAAGTTGCATATTTACTTCCGCAAATAAAAAGAGCCAGGTAATGATAATATAAAATGTATAGGGAAACATATATTTCCATAGTTTTAAGTAATTTTTCACGTAACCACCTCTGCAAATCCATTTTAACATATAGATAAATTAATATAAATATACCTATTAACTAATCTACAAAACAGTTGTATATATTACAAATAGAATGATTTTTGACAATAATATTTAGTTTATATTGATATTAATACAATATTATAAATGAACACGGTTTAATGTAGTAAACTAAAGTGAGACGCATACATATAATATTTCAAAGTAGCTTTATTATAAGGAGGTAAACTATGCTTTTTAAAGTAAACAACTTGATAAGTGATATTAACGAATTACATGATATGATTTATACGCCACTTGGAGAGCTTAAATTTGATTTTCACCTAAATAATAAAATGAGTGAAAATAAATCGTTCAAATTAACAGAACATGCTTATTTAACACATTTTGAAAACGAATATTATGAAATTGAGAGGGTAGTTAACGATGTATTATTACCACTCAATGTGGAAAAGTGTGTAGGGGTTGTATGGCGGTTTAAATTAAAACAAGCTGTGGAAAGATTAATATTTCAAGCAGCATTTGTTAAAACTAACCATTTTAAAATATATGATGGACAACATCATGGTGATGATTTGTATGCCTTAAAGTGGCATAACGAAAATTATCAACTTCATATTGGAACACAAGATAATGAATTATTACATGAAAGAATTATGCAGAATGATTATTTCCCAGTTAATAGTGATTATTTATTTAATCCATTTTATGAAGATGAAAATGGATTAAGTATTATATTAGAAAATATTGAAGTGGGTAAAATGGGACAAATTCACTTTGTCGTGGCATGGTCAAAATCTGATCCTAATGAATTATCCTCTTGGGTTGGTGTCGATTTAATGACTAGTGATATTTTGTCTGAATTAATTGAGTATTAGTTAGTGATATGATAAAATGAACCTAGTACACAGGCAATAGAGGTAAATATGGTAAATAAAAATGACTCAATATATAAAGCCTTAAAAAGAGACATCTGTTATTTAAAGTTGAAGCCAGGTAATCTAATCAGCGAAAATGAAATTTCACAACAATTTGGTGTTTCGCGTTCACCGATTAGACAAGTTTTTATGAAATTATCTGAAGAGGGTTTAGTTGAAATTATTCCTCAAAAAGGTACTTTTGTATCTTTAATTGATTTAAAATATGTCAAAGATACAATCTTCTTACGTTTTATTTTAGAAAAAGAAATTATAACTAAATTTATCGAGATCAATACTGTTGAAAACATAAATTTCCTTAAATATAATCTTACAAAACAAGAAAATGCGTTGAAATTCATCCATGAAGATGACATGTTGATTGAGTTTAATAAACTTGATAATGAATTTCATAGAACAATTTTTGAAGTAACTGATCATATAAATATATGGAATATCATTGATAAATTAGCTAGTCACTATTTAAGATTTAGAATCCTCGATATATTTAATAAAAACAACATGAAAGAATTATATAAACACCATACTTTAATCCTTAAATATATTGAAGAGAAAAATTTTGAACAACTTTATGATGTTTTAGATAGACATTTAAAAGGTGGCTATGAGCGATTAGTAAATATACAAAATGAATATACAGAATATTTTGTAAAAAAATAATTATATTAAGAACATTTTTATTGAATAATGTTAATTTAAATTTGTCTTGTTTTGATTACTTTATTCTTGTATACTAGTATGTTTATATGAAAGTAATTCTAAGTAAAAAGATAGTTAGAAGGAGTGATAAAATGAAACTCACATTTCGATGGTATGGAGATAGTGACCCTGTTAAGTTACAATATATAAGACAAATTCCTTCAATGACTGGTGTGGTTACAGCTGTGTATACAGTTCCAGTTGGTGAAGTTTGGCCAAAAGATGATATTGAAAACTTAAAGAAAACGATTCATGATCGTGGATTAGAAATGGAAGTAATTGAAAGTGTTCCAGTACATGAAGATATTAAGTTAGGTCTTCAAACAAGAGATAAATATATCGAAAATTATAAACAAAATATTTTAAATCTTGCTGAATCTGGAGTAAAAGTAATTTGCTACAACTTTATGCCGGTTTTTGACTGGACACGTACTCAGTTAGACAAAGTATTAGCTGATGGATCAACCGCATTAGTTTATTATATGGAAGATCTTCTAAAAATGGATCCACTTAACGGTGAACTATCGTTACCAGGATGGGATTCAAGTTATACTAAAGAAGGACTGAGAGAAGTATTTGCCAAATATAAAAATGTTGATGAAGAAGTATTATGGAAAAATCTTGAATATTTCTTAAAAGAAATTATTCCAGTTGCTGAAAATTGTGGCGTAAAAATGGCAATTCATCCTGATGATCCTCCATACAATATTTTTGGTTTACCAAGAATTATCACGAATGAACAAAATTTAGATAGATTTTTAAAACTTGTGGATAGTGAATATAATGGTCTAACATTTTGTACTGGATCACTTGGATGTGCTAGTTTTAATGATGTCGTGAAAATGGTAGACAAATATGCCAGTCTTGGAAGAATCCATTTCATGCATGTTCGTAATGTTAAATTATTATCAGATGGTAGTTTTGAGGAAAGTGCACATTATTCGTCATGTGGATCTATTGACATTGTTAAAGTAATGGAAGCTCTTCATAAAAACAATTTTACCGGATATTTACGCCCTGATCATGGTCGTATGATTTGGGGAGAAACAGGAAGACCTGGATACGGTTTATATGATCGAGCGCTTGGGGCGATGTATATATCAGGTATTTGGGAAACTCTAAATAAAAGTAAAAAATAATAAGGGAGAATAATGAAATGAAATTACCTTTTAACGTAGATTTAAATAATAAAGTAGTTGTTATAACTGGTGCTACTGGCGTGCTTGGAAACTCTTGGGTAGATGCATTTGCAGAATGTGGTGCTAAAGTTGTAATTCTAGGTAGAAATATAGAGGTAGCACAA
>JARDZP010000019.1 GCA_029240795.1 Haloplasmataceae bacterium
CTAATTTTAATTTGCGTGACTTAATATAGGGCTATTCTGAAGTTGAAAGAATAGTCTTATATTATAATGCTCGCTACCCTAAGTTAAGAAAGAACCTTATTTGATGATATGCTTTTTTACTATTCCATTGGATACTTTAAATTCCAATCTGATCTTACTTTGTCCATAATTTCTAGGACTTTAATCGTATCGGTCATTGGGTTTATATCACTTTCTAATTTACCTATTCTAAGACAATTATTTACTTCTTCAATTTCATATTCATAACCATTTTTAGTGAATGGTAAGTTAAATTCTTTTATTTCACCATTTACATGTAAATAGGCTTTTTGTGCATTCCAAAATGAAGGAACATGAATTTTACCATTTGTACCTAAAATATAAGCATCATGTGGAGCTTCAACTTGTGATGCTGACGTTACTATGGCTAATTCACCTAATTCGTATTTCATAATAATGACCGATTGCTCATCAACATTAGTTTCACCAATATGTACCAGGCTTTCAACACTTGTCGGATATCCTAATACCATTGTCGCAAAGGTTAAAGGATATATACCTAAATCAAGTAATGCTCCTCCACCTAAATTTATATCCATTAGTCGACTCGTTGGATTAAATCCTAATCTTATACTAAAATCGGCTTTTACCATTCTCACTTCACCGATCAAAGGCAGTAATTCATGTATTTTTTTAGTAGTTGGTAAAAATTTCGTCCACATAGCTTCCATTATAAATACTTTTTTAGCTTGAGCTAGTTCATAAATTTCTTTAGCGTCTTTAGCGTTTAAAGTAAATGGTTTTTCACATAATATAGCAATTCCTGCATTAATACATAATATCGCATTTTCTTTATGAAATGGATGAGGTGTCGCAATGTAAACCACATCAATATAAGGATCATTGGCTAATTCTTCATAATTTCCATAAGCACAAGTTACATTAAATTCAGTTTGAAATGCTTTGGCATTTTCAATTGTTCTTGAACCCACACCATATAGTTTGGCATTTTCTACACGACTAAGTGCAGTCGCAAATTTATGAGCGATTGTACCTGTCCCAATTATTCCCCAATTTATTACTCTCATTTATTCCTCAATTTTCGTGACTATTTTTGCTTTAACCATTTCAGCTATTTCTTGAGTGTCTAGATCTTTATACTCATCGTAACTGATCGGTTCATGAATATACACATTAACTACTGTTTTTCTAAAAGGATAATTATCTTTTACTTTATAAACATTGTTTAGTGTAACTGGTAATATATCAACTTGTGTTTTAGTTGCCATTTTAAAAGTACCCGGTTTAAATTCATTTAATTTCGAAGAAAATGAGCGTCTACCTTCTGGAAAGATAATTGCACTATTACCTTCGTTAAGTTTATCTACTACTTCACTCATGATTTTTACCTGTCCACGCATATCATCTTTATTTAAAAACAAACAACCTAAATCGCGCATAAATGGAGCTATCATTGGCACTTTTTTTAATTGATGTTTAGCGACATAGAAGAATGGTGATTTGAAGACTTCTAACATAACGGTTGCATCTAAATTACTTTGGTGATTCGGAGTAATTAAATATGTTTTATTTTTATCAAATCTTTCATAATTAAAGACTTTAACATCCATACGCATAAATACATTTACGGTTTTTAAATATTGATGCACGACAGAATAAACTTTTTCTTTATTTAAAGTTTTTCCTTTTTTCATTAAATGTTGATAATAATAAGCATGTGCTGATATGTCAGCTATACAGTAAAGCAAAACTAATATAGATGCAACTATAAAAAATAGTAACAAATAATACCATGCAGTTAATTTTGTTATAATGATTAAAGATATAAAAACAATAATTATTTTAGGTAATAAATAAACTCTATTCATGACTTTTCACCTTTCTTTCGTATACACAAAAGTTCAATTCCCCTATTTCATTTTGATTTATTAAATCAAAATCAGCATAATTAAATTTTGGAAAATAAGTATCTCCTTCAAATTCTTTATTGATGTGGGTTATATACAATCGGTTAACATAATTAATAAATTGTTCATAGATTGCTTTACCACCAATAATAAATATTTCTTCATTTACATTTTGATAAGTATTTAAAAAATTACTAATTTGATCAAAACACTCTATATCGCTATATTCATTATATTTAGCAATATTTCTAGTAATAACGATATTCTTTCTACCAGGTAAGGGTTTGTTGTTATAACTAAGGATGGAATTAAAAGTATTACTACCCATAACAACTTTTTTTCCCATCGTCTTTTCTTTAAAATATTTTAAATCTTCCTTATAATGCCAAGGCATTATATTACTTTTACCAATTAACTGATTTTTATCAAATGCGACAATAATTGATAACATTTTTATCACCTACTAAACTGCCACTACCCCAGAAATATGTGGATGTGGATCATAATTAACTAATGTAAAATCTTCATATTTATAGTCAAAAATTGACTGAACATCTTGATTAATTAGCATTTGTGGTAAGTTTCTTATTTCGCGTGTTAGTTGCAAATTAATTTGGTCTAGATGATTAGAATAAATATGAGCGTCCCCTATTGTATGGACGAATTCACCTAGTTCTAAATTACATACCTGTGCTACCATCATCGTTAATAACGCATATGATGCGATATTAAATGGTACACCTAAGAAAACATCACCTGATCTTTGATAAAGCATACAAGATAATTTGTTATCATTTACATAAAATTGAAACATGAGATGACAGGGTGGTAAAGCCATTTTATTTAAATCACCCACATTCCAAGCACTAACAATTAATCTTCGTGAATTAGGATTAGTTTTAATTTGTTCAATTACTTCACTTAATTGATCAATTACAGTGCCATCTGTAGTTTCCCAACTACGCCATTGGTGACCATAAACAGGACCTAAATTTCCAGCTTCATCAGCCCATTCATTCCAAATACGTACACCATTATCTTGTAAGTATTTTACATTTGTATCACCATTTATAAACCATAAAAGCTCATGAACGATTGATTTAAGATGCACTTTTTTAGTTGTTACAAGTGGAAATCCCTTAGCTAAATCAAAACGCATTTGGTAGCCAAAAGTAGAAATGGTTCCTGTGCCTGTCCGATCTGCTTTAAAATTTCCTGTTTCTAATATATGCTTACATAAATCTAAATATTGTTTCATACTATCCTCCAACGTTTAAATTCTTTTTTTATTATAACATACAAAGTCATAAATAGACATTATCCGCTCTTAAAATAAGAATATTTCTTTTTATATAGTATTCTATATAAATTAAAAATTATATATAAATAACTATACATAAATAATTGAGAAGTTAATATGAGAGTTTAATATTTCACTTTTTTGATCACAATTTTATTCATTCTATTTCTACCTTCGATTGATAGATATGGTGCAACCAGAAACAATTGATCATAAAACACTTTTAATAGATTCAAAATACTTTACATCATCTGAAGAAAACATTGAATTAGAAGATGGAGATATAAACATCTTTAGTTTTGCAACTATCATAGTGATAAAGTAGAATCTTATACAATCCCGCTATCACTTTTTAGCCGTACTAATATTTGATATTGCACTCGTGCTTATTATAGAGATAGTCTTTAAAATAAGAAGAAATAAATAGAGCCAAAAATTATCATCAAAAAAGCATGCATATAATTAAGCATACTTTTTATTTTCTTATTTATTTACTCATATTTTTAGACTTATTAAAACAGGCATTCATCGCTTCAATAATTGAGCTTCTAAAGCCTTTCTCTTCTAGTTTAGCAACTGCTTCAATTGTTGTTCCGCCAGGAGAACAGACTCCATCTTTTAATTTACCGGGATGTTCTCCTGTTTCAAGGACCATTTTAGCGGCTCCTAAGACAGCTTGAGAAGCAAAGATATAAGATTGACTTCTAGGCATTCCTTGAAGAACGGCTGCATCTGCCATGGCTTCAATTAACATGAATATATAAGCAGGTGAAGAACCACTTACTGCGGTTACTACATCCATCAGGTTTTCTTTTACTACTTCAACTTTACCAAAAGACGAAAAAATCGTTTTTATTGTAAATATTTCATCAACTGTTAATCCTTCGTTATATGTCAATGCTGTCATTCCTTCTAGAACTAATGCGGGTGTATTTGGCATTGCTTTTATTATTTTTACCTTTTTACCAAACATTTCTTCTGTTTTCTTAATAGTTATACCTGCCGCAATATTAACTATGATCGCATCTGCTTTGATTTCATTTTTAATCTCATCAATTACACTTTGATATACATATGGCTTAACAGCCAAAATTAATATATCCACTGTTTTAGCTACTTCTTTGTTACATAGCGTTGTGTTTATATTATATTTATTTTTAATTGTATTTAAAGTATCCTCATGAAGTGCAGAAGCAATAATTTTATTTGGTTCAACTACATGAGATTTTATCATCCCACCTAACATTGCTTGAGCCATATTTCCACAACCGATAAAACCAATTATTTTATTCATAAATCCTCCTGGGTATTTTTCTAATAATTATAATATAAAAGTGTCTCAACATTGAGACACTTTTGTTGTTTTACATTATTTATTATCATGAGGTAAGACAACATTTGATGTAATAGCTAATTCATCAAAGAAGGGTAAGACATTTTTAAGATCATCTAATGTTAATTCTTCATAAGTTTTAATAACATCAAACATATTCATATCATTAAATTTATATCTCGTAAATGAATTTGCGATATTTTCTGGACTATTTAAAGCTTTAATTGTGCTACCTAACATCTTATTCTTTATCGTCGTGAAATCTTCTTCACTCATATCTAAATTTCGAGCTTTAAGTAACATTTCAATTAGTCTTGCTTTTAATTCTTCAGGTTTATTTGTATCACTACTTATAACACCAAAGCCAAATGAATACTCAATTGTTAACTCATAACCAAAACTATCATTAATTAACTCTTCCTCTAATAGTTGTTGATAATAGTCAGAACTTTTACTAAATAAATATTCAAATATTATATCTAATGCAAGTTCATATTTCATTAATTGATTACCTTGTAATTTAGATTCATTATTTTTGATTCCCACTGCCACTTTTGGAGTTGAAACATCCATTTGTAGTGTGCTTTCTTTTTTAGCAACTTCGTTTGTTTCAAAAATATATTCATTTTTAATTTCAGTTGGTTCATCAAATTTTCTATTAGCTTGATTTTCTTTAATTAAATTCATTGTTTTTTCTATATCAACATCACCAACTACAAATAATAACATATTTGATGGATGATAAAATGTGTTATAACAATTATATAAATCTTCTTTTGTGATTTTATAAATTGATTCTACTGTACCAGCAATGTCAACTTTAACATTGTGATCTTTAAACATATTTTCAATAGCGCCAAAATATAAACGCCAATCAGGATTGTCTTCATACATATTGATTTCTTGGGCAATAATGCCTTTTTCTTTTTCAACTGTTTCATCACTGAAATATGGTTCTTGCACAAAATTAAGTAAAGTCGATAAATTCTCTTCAAAATTAGATGTACATGAAAATAAATAAGCGGTTCGATTAAAAGACGTAAAGGCATTCGCATTAGCTGCATGTTTTGTAAATTGTTCAAACACATCGCCATCTTTTTTCTCAAACATTTTATGTTCTAGGAAATGAGCAACTCCATCTGGTACTGTTATATATTCAGATTGACCCAATGGGACAAACTTATTTGTGACTGATCCATATTTAGTCGTAAAAGTCGCATAATATTTATTAAAACCACGTTTTGGTAAAATATAGACTGATAATCCATTAGGTAACTTTTCAAAATATATTTCTTCTCTAATATTGCTATATTCTAATTTTTCCATTACTTACTCACCTCTTCCCCTTTTAATAAGAAGATAGTGTCTTCTTTTATTTTTTGGGCAACTTTTACAATATCCTCTTTTGTTACATCATTTAATTTACTAATTAAACGATTAACATCAAATACATCTTTATATAATAAATAAGAATATTCACTTGTAAGAATTGAACCTGGACTATCTTGGTTTTCTAACAAGTCATTAATTAAGGCATTTCTAGATACATCAATGATACTATCATCGATATTACCTTCTTTAATATTTTTTAATTGCTTAAAGATAATTTTTACAGCTTTATCATATTGTGATTGATCTATACCCGCATAGACAATTAATATACCTTTAGCTTTATCAATACTACTTGAAATATAGTAACATAAACTTTCTTTTTCACGTACATTTTTAAATAGTAGTGAATGAGGATATGCACCAAATAAAGCATTAAAAATGAGTAAAGCTGAGTAATCTGTATCAGTTCCACGAGTATATGTTCTAAAACCAATATTTAATTTAGCTTGATTGATGGATTGTTTTTCTTCAATCTCATTTAATTTTTTAATTTCTTTTTCTTGTTGATCGACAACATGAATGACTTCATCTCGTTCTTCAAATTGAATGTAACGAACAATTAAAGTTTTAATGCGTTCGTAATCAATATCACCGATTACTAATAAATCAACAGTATCACTTTCAATAATATCAAGGTAATTGGCATATAAGTTTTTCGCTGTAATACCTTCAATATCTTCAATATTACCAATCGCTTTAATCTTAAAGATTTCATCTTTACACATTTCTTCGACGAGTCTATTCCATGAGTAACGGATTTTATCATCATATAGTGATGTAAAATGATCTTTTAATAAACGTTTTTCATCATTGACAACTTTCTCAACGAATGCACCTTTTTCGATTTTGGGGTTAAAAATTATTTCATTTAAAAATTTAAAGGCTTCATCTAATAAGTTATGATCTTTTGTTAAATACAAATCATTAACTACAGACATTCGAAAAGAAAGAATATGTAGTAAACCTTGTTTATTAACTGAAACTCCTAAACTTCCACCATATAATTTTTCTAATTGTTTGTTTACAGCCTTTTTACTAGGATAATTTTCACTAGCTGCTTTAAGTACATATGGAACTAAAGCTCTTTTAGTTACATTATTCTCTTGTAAATAATTCCGAAAATTTAAAATAACATCTGTCGTTTTAAATTTATCAGTTTTAATCAAAATTACATTTAGTCCATTAATTTTATAATTTAAACGTTCCATAGTTTCACCTCTTTTTAACTATTATATATTATTAACATTTTCTTCAAAAATAAAAAAAATAGAAGATGGATAAAATATCCAATTCTTCTATATCTTAACACTATTTGGAAGTATTATCCAATAATTATGCAAGTTCTAACGCAACTTCCATCATTTTTGTAAATGCAGTTTGACGTTCATTAGCAGTTGTTAATTCATGTGTAACCAAAGAATCTGAAATTGTTAAGATCGCTAATGCATTAACTCCAGCTCTAGCAGCATTCGCATAAAGTGCTGCTGCTTCCATTTCAATACATAAGACACCCATTTTTGCCCATTTTTTCCAAGCATCAGGATTATCTTCATAAAATGTATCACTTGATAAGATATTACCTACATGATACGTATAACCTTTTTTTTCAGCAACTTTAACAGCTTTATTTAGTAAATTAAAACTAGCTGTTGGGGCAAAAGTACCAGGAAGATCATATTGATGTAAATAGTTTGAGTTTGTACTTGCACTCATACTAATAACTAAATCATATAAATTTAAATGGGGTTGTATAGCTCCCGCTGATCCAATTCTAATGAGATTTTTAACTCCATAAAAATGAATCAATTCATAACTATAAATGCCAATTGAAGGCATTCCCATTCCCGTTCCCATAACAGAGATACGTTTCCCTTTATAGGTTCCGGTATAGCCAAGCACATTTCTAATAGCGTTAAATTGTTTAACGTCTTCTAAAAAATTTTCAGCTATAAATTTTGCACGTAGCGGATCACCAGGTAACAACACCGTTTCCGCTATAATATCTGGTTCTTTTACTTCTATATGTGGAGTAGGTATAGCCATTTAATTTCCTCCTAAATTTTAATATCCACTAGTAACCAACTCGTCTTCCATTATTTTAACACCATTTGATGTTCCAATACGAGTTGCACCGTTTTTAATCATGATTAAACAATCTTCTTTACTTCTTACACCACCTGATGCTTTAACACCCATCTCTTTACCAACTGTCTCACGCATTAAGGCGATATCTTCTTTTGTAGCTCCACTTGTAGAAAAGCCTGTTGATGTTTTAACGAATGCTGCTCCAGCACTTTTCGCTGCTAAACAACAGCTCACTTTTTCTTCATTAGTTAATAAACATGTTTCAATAATTACTTTTACTAACATATTTTTAGCAGCGCTTACTACTTCACGGATTTCTCTTTCAATGTAATCAAAATCATGGATTTTAGCTCTTCCAATGTTAATGACCATGTCAATTTCATCAGCGCCAATACTAATCGCTTGTTTAGTTTCAAATACTTTAGTTTCTATTGTAGTAGCTCCTAAAGGAAAGCCTATAACGGTACAAACTAAAACATCTGTACCCTTTAATAATTCTATACAATGACTAATATTTGATGGATTCACACATACTGATTTAAAATTATATTTTCTTGCTTCTTCGCATAATATTACGATATCATCCACTGTTGTTTGTGGTTTTAAAGCAGTATGATCGATATATTTATTTAAATTCATCTTAAAACCTCCTAATTATATTATACCATATTTTACCTTTATTTATCTTCAAGATTATTAATAATTACTTTGTTTCTTCCTAAAGATTTTGATTTAAATAATGCATCTTGAGCTAATTCAATATAATCATCAATATTTTTTGAATAAATGAGTCCACAATAAGCACCAATTGAAACTGAGATGTTAATTTTATTATTATCAGTTATAACTTCTTTTATATCAATTTCATGTCTTATTCGATCACAAATTGTTTTAATTATTTTATATTTTTCGTTAGAAACGACACAAAAAGTATCGCCATCAATTCGATAATCATCTCCAAAATCAGAAATATTTTTTTTAATTATTTCAGCAACTAGTTTTATTACTTTATTACCAAAGTAAACACCATATAAATTATTGATGTCTTTTAAATGATCAATATTAATTAAAATGAATGCAATATTACTATTTTTTCTACTTAAAATACTTGCTGAATACTCCAATAAACAATAATAATTTCTAACATTAGTCACTAAATCATAATAATATTGTTTATTATATATATTTTGTGATTTTATAGTAGATTGAATTTTATAAACAATTAATAACAACATGACAAAAACAATAGTCGCAAATAAATTTATAATAATGAAATTACTGTGACTTAACCAAATTTCTAGATTTAAAAAGAACAAAGATAAAATAAAAATAATAATAAGTAATTTTTTTATATCTTTAAACCAGATTTTAATGAACATAACTAATATTATTAACACTAAATATAATAAAGTATCAATATTATATTCATGATAAAATGCTTGAAAGATTAGTATAAGCGATAAAGCTGTTAAACTAGAATAACACCCTATATAAAATGTTAATAAGCTAAACACAATAACAAATAAGTATAAATGATTCGTTATATTAAAAATATATATAAAACTCATGATAAAACCTACATAGAAACCTATATTAATTTTCAACATGTTATTTATTTTAATTTCCCGACCACTAAACAAATAAGTTATTGATAAAAGTATAACTAATATAAGTGTCATTTGGATGATTAAAATATACATGAGGTCTGAAACAATCATTTTGACCACTCCCTAAATATTCGATAATAGATACTGGGGATTATAATAATAAACAAAATCTTTCCCATCCATTAATTTATAACTTGCTTTAATTCTAATAGGGATAGTATATTTATTAAGAAAATTTTCTATTTCTAAACAAACTTCAATACCCCAATTAGTTGTATCTATTAAATCCTTTTTAAAAATAACACAATATTGATCCGTTCTTAAGTCACACACTTCTCCCATACTGTTAACTTTAGATTTTATCAGACAACTTATTTGTGAAATTATTTTATTATACTCTCCTAAGTTTATGATTGTTTTCAATCGTTTCAAATTAGTGATTTCAATTAAGATTACACTATATGTCATTTTATTACTTAATAATGAATCATAATTATTTTCAATAACGGTTTGATTAAATTTATAACAAATATTATTATTTTTATTACGTGATAAATGATATAAATAAAATAAGTAGGTAACGATAATAATTGAAGAAAGAAATACCATATAATCTAAAATTAAAATAATACTAAAATCAATAAATTCTAAAAACAATATAGAAATAAAGCCTATTACACCCACAACATAACACCATTTTAGGTATTTACTTACTTTGAACAAATGATTTATAATGCCTGTTATTAAAACAACAGAAAAGCATAATATAGAAATGATCAGATTTAATCTTAAATCATCATAAGTAAATAATCTAGTTAAAGTCAACACAATTAACACAAAAAAAAGGTTGATATTTTTAGAAAATAAGGTTATTAAAGAAATCATTAATAATCGCAGCGTAAGCGTATATAAGAATTTTGGAATTGTGATGATGTAAATTTTGGTTATCGATCATGTACATTAAAAATAAACAAACTAACAATAAATATTGAATCACTATGATTACAAAAATATGATTAGACATTTGGACCCCCTATACAAATTTTATGTTTAAATTATATATTTTTCGTCATAATATTTCAATATTTGTCTAAATAAATCGAAATCTAAAATTCGACATTTTTTTTATTTGAACAAAATAAAAAAGCGCTGATTACTCAACGCTTTAGCTTATTTAGAAGCCTCTACTGCAACTGCAACTACTTCTTTACCTTTGTAATGTCCACATTCTGAACATACATGATGAGGTTTAATTAGCTCACCACAGTTAGAGCATTTTACCATACCAGGAACTTCTAATCTCATGTGACTTCTTCTTTCACGTTTAGCTTTTTTAGATGTACGTCTAAAAGGTACTGCCATCTGTAAAACACCTCCTTATTATTATTTCTTGAATAGGTCTTTCAACACAGCAAATCGAGGATCAATTTTTTCCTCTTGATTATCTTCATCAACTATTTGCCAATTTTCACCTTTTCGCTGCAAGCGTTCATATGCATTCTCACTAACAACACGTAATGGAATATTTACAATAATGTTTTGCCAAATTATTTGTATTAATTCAATAAATTGTCCTTTGACAATAATAACATCATCTTCAAAGTCACTTTCTTTTGCGTTTTCAGCAAACGAGAAAATTTCTTGTGTATCAATAACCAATGGATAAATTACATCATCAAGGGTAAGCGCACAAGGTAAAACCAATTCACATTTGATATTTAAATCAAATATAACCGTTGTACCAGATAGTTGTCCTTTTCCTATAATCGTCACTGGAGATATTTTTCTTATTTCGTGATGTTGTGCTGCAATGGAAGAGAAATCTACTGTTTCATTAATCTCAAATGGTTCATTTCCATGCTTAATTAATTGATTTATAGAATATTTCATATATATCACCTCTATGCAACATTAAAATTATATATTTTTTAAGTGAAATTGTCAATACTTAATTGTTTTATTGACAGAATATACTTATAATTTATAAGAAATATTCATTTTTTTTATAATAATTTTTATTGTAAATATTAAAATATTTCACTTATGTAAAATTAATCTGCAATTTCATATTTCTAGTGTAGTTTTAACACATTTTATATATTTTATTAGTAAACTTACGAATCTTGCATTTTATTATACCATAAATAAATTATAATACAAATATTAACCATAAATTAAACGCATCAATTTTATATGGGATGCAAATGAGAACCTAACTTTAATTCTGATGCGCTTTACCTACATAAAAGGTACCATCTTTACTTCTTATTCATCAGCAAATATTAAAAAAATGATAATAATATAACTATTTTAAATAAAACTTGATATAATTATAAATGGTGATAAATTTTGAAAATAACAGGTATTATAGTTGAATATAACCCATTACATAATGGTCATCTTTATCATATAAGTGAAACAAAGAAAAGAGCACATTGTGATTTTTTGATAGCGGTGATGAGTGGTAATTTTGTAATGCGAGGTGAACCCGCATTATTAAATAAACAATTACGAGCAGAATTAGCTCTAAAAAGTGGAATTGATTTAGTTGTTGAGTTGCCCTATCCATTTTCAGTTGCAAGTGCCGATTTATTTGCATACGGCGCAATCAGTATTTTAAATAACTTAAATGTGGATGATATTTATTTTGGTAGTGAAACTGATGATGTTCAAGCATTAACTCTAATCGCAGAAACGCTCGATACAGAGCGTTTTAATGCAGAGATTAAGATTTACCTTAATCAAGGCTTAAGTTATCCCAAAGCCTGCGAAAATGTGTTAAAATCACTTCATAATAGTAATTATCAATTTAACGCAAATGATATTTTAGCAATTCAGTATATTCGTAGTATTTTAAAAATAAATAATCAGATTAAATATTATTCAATCAAACGTATTCACAACGATTATAATGATCAAACTTTTAGTCATGATCGGATTGCGAGTGCTACAAGCATAAGAAATGCTTTGGATAATAATATAACAATTGATCAATATGTTCCCTCTTATACAAGTGATATTCTAAAAACAAATAAACTTGTTCATTGGGATGATTTTTATCCTTATCTTAAATATCAAATCAATGTAAACCAAAATAATTTACATCTTATTCATGATGTAAATGAAGGAATTGAACATGCGATTTTAAATAATATTAATCAATATGATGATTTTAATACTTTTGTTGCTTCTCTAGTATCAAAACGTTATACTACTTCAAAAATAAAACGTATTTTAACTCATATACTAAATAATGTAACAAAAGCTGAAGTTAATTTAACAGGTCCACAATATATTCGTATTTTAGGTATTAATAAAAGTAAATCGTATGTTCTTAAAGAAATACATAGTAATATTCCAATAATTACTAATATTAATAAAAATAATTATGATTTAATCCAATTAGATGAAAGAATAAGTCAAACATATCATTTTATTGATCAGCATAAACTTAGAAAGATTCCCATTTTTTACGAATAATCTTTATCATATCCGTTTATTTTTAAATAAATAGGTGCTAAAATAGTAATGAATTAAGTAGTGAAAGGATGATATCGTGGTTTCGAAAGAAGAATTACGAGCTCGCTTAGAAACTATCATTGACCCCACTTGTAACAAAACTTTAAAGGAAACAGGCGGATTAAAACATGTTGGTATTGATGATGAAGTTGGTCGAGCTGTACTAGTAATCGCACTAGAGAAGAAAGACAACGATGAAGTGAAACAATTTAAAATTAATTTAACTAAATTAATTAAGTTAGATTTAGGATTTTCAGGATTAAAATTAGAAATTGAAGAATTGAATCCAAAAGAAAAAGGTACAGTTTTAGATAAAGAAAAACAAATTAGATACATCGGTATTGCTTCTGGTAAGGGTGGAGTTGGTAAATCTACTGTAGCCGCAAATATCGCTGTTACATTAGCTAAACTAGGTCATAAAGTCGGAATTATCGATGCCGACATCTATGGACCATCCATTCCTAATGTTATGGGGATAGAAGTAAAATTACCAAAAGGTACAAAAGATGAAAAAGTATTGCCTTATGCAAAATATAATGTAGAAGTTATTTCGACTGCTTTCTTTGTGGAAGATAATGCACCACTTATGTGGCGTGGACCCATGTTAAATAGAATGTTGTCACACTTCTTTTATGATGTGAAATGGAACGACAAAATTGAGTTTATTATAGTTGACCTACCTCCAGGAACAGGGGACGTAGCACTTGATATTCAAGCACTAATTCCTCAATGTGAAATGATTGTAGTTACAACTCCACACCCGACAGCAAGTAATATCGCTGTTAAAGCTGGGTATGGAGCTAAAAAATTAAATCATGAAATTATTGGTGTTATTGAAAATATGTCTTATTTTATTAACCCAGTAAATGGTCAAAAGGAAAATATCTTTGGTACGGGTGGTGGCGAAGAAGTAGCTAGTAAACTTGGCGTTCCTCTTTTAGGTCAATTACCCATCGGTCAACCTAAAAGTGGACATCAATCTATTTATTCCTTAGAAGAACCCATCGGACATGAATATTTAAAAATTGTGAATCAATTAATAAAGAAATAATCATATTTAAATATACATATTAAATATAAAAATAGGTATCTTAATAAAGGTACCTATTTATTATTTAAGGAGAGAAGATATGTTGTTAATATTAATTATATTTATGATTTATTCAATCAATTTCTTCTTTGCGATCAATTTAATATTTAGAAGAAATTATAATTTATTAAATATGTCATATGTATTAATAGCTTGTATCCTGTTCCCCTTTTTGACTCCATTAATATTCTTAATTACCGCAAACGACGATGGAATACGGAAAATATTAAATAAAAAACATGGGAAAGATCTTGAATTAATTAAAGATATAAATGATACTTCATTTTATAAAAAAAATCAGATTGATATGTTTACTAATGGTAAAATCTTTTTCGATGATTTGTTTAAAGAAATTGAAAACGCAAAAGACTTTATTCACCTCAATTTCTTTATTTTTAATACCAATAACATTGGGAAAAAACTCATTAAATTATTAGAAACAAAATTAAAACAAAATGTTGAAGTAAAAGTCTTATATGATCGTCTGGGTTCATTAGGATTAAAGAAAAAGGACTTTAATGAATATAAAAAATTAGGAGGTGAATTATATCAATTTACTCCTCTGTATTATAAACCTTTTTTCTTAAATATCAATTACAGAAATCACCGTAAAATTGTGATAATCGATAATAAAGTAAGTTACATTGGTGGTTTTAACGTAAGTGATGAATATTTAAGTCGTGATGAAAAAATGGGCTTATGGGTTGATTGTAATTTAAAAATAATTGGTGATGCGACAAACGAAATAAACAAGCGGTTTTTATGTGATTTTTGTTATGCAGCACAAAGAAAAATCGCTGTGAATAAATATTTAACTAAAGAAGCGTTTAGTGGTAATAAAAAATTAAATATCATCTCAAGTGGTGCAGATATTAACAAAATAAATACCATTGAAAGTCAGTTTATCAAGTTAGTTTACAACGCCAAAGATTATATCTATTTTCAAACCCCTTATTTTGTTTTAAGTGATGCATTTATGCATGCTTTAAAAGATGCTTCACAACGAAATGTTAAAATTAAAATAATGATTCCTAGTAGAAAAGATCATATTTTCGTGAAATCTGCAAATAAAGCTTATACGGGTTCCTTAATAGATCAAAATACAGAAGTTTATTTCTTCCCCAAAGATGGTTTTTTACATTCAAAAGTTTTTATCTGCGACGATTTTGTAGCTTCGATTGGTACATGTAATTTTGACATACGAAGTTTTAAATATAGTTTAGAAATTAATCCTTTTGTCTATGATCAAGAAATTACCCTAAAGGCTAAAGACATGTTTTTAAGACATTTAGAATACTGTTCACAATATACACTTGAAATGTATCAAAATCGGAGTATTTTTACACGAATTAAGGAAGACATGTCTAAATTATTTTCTACATTATTATAAAGGACTGTAAAATAAAATTTACAGTCCTTTATAAATCATTTTCGATTTTACTTAATTGAAATTCTATTTTAGAAGCTGCATATTTTGCGTTTTCTCTTGCTTCAAATTCATCTTCACCAGTCGCGATCACGAATGCATATCGATTCCCCATTGAAATAGGGGGAGTTAAGATACTACCTTTTTTCGGTTTGATAAAGACATATTTTACACCTTTACAGTTTTGTGCTCTATTCCTTCCGTTAACACGCTCTAATATTCCTGATTCATTAACAATAATATATTGCGCAAATGTATTTATTTTAAATTTAGGTTTAATGTTTACTTCTTCGTTAAGCGCTAATTTAAGCGTTTCTTCAACCAAACTTATTCCTAATCCTGTTTCAAGGAAAGTATTCATTCCCGCTCCTGATATTCTTGGATTTATTTCAATTAATTTCCAGTTATCCTTAACATAACGCATTTCTAAGTGACTTGGTCCATTTTTTAATCCATGACAATTAATGATGTCATCTACAGCATCATATAATTTATTGTAAAATGCATCAGTTGGATTAATTAATAAATTATAACCAGTAATAATAAAATGACCATTAGTATAGACAATTTCTTGTTCAACAATTGCTACTATATGAACAATATTATTAATAACAAGTGTTTCAACAATATATTGTGGACCATCAAGAAACTCTTCAACAATAATGGTGGCATCATCGTATGTATCCATTAATTTTTTAGAATATTCTAAATAATCGCTAAAGTTTTTTATTAAATAAACATCTTTTGAACCTTGGGATTGTGGATATTTTAAGATTGCTGGTAATAAATCATTAATTTGATTTTTAGATATCGAATCTTTTGAATTTATTGTGATAAATTTTGGAATATAATTTGTGTCTTTTAAGGCTATTCTTGATTTGAACTTATCTTGCATTGTAGTAATCGCATTTGTAGTAAAATGATTTAAGCCTAATTTTTCTGCTAATATACTAGCTGTTTCACAATGTGGATCAATAAAACTTACAATAGCGCAAATCTCATATGACTTACTTTGTAGTTCTTTTATTTTTTTTACCATTTTACTAATATCTAATTTACAATATAACATACAATCTACTTCTTCATAGTCAAAACGTTGATTGATTTGTTTATTTAAATCAGTTATTACTACGGTATAATAGCCTAATTTTTTGGCAGCTTTTATTGCATCCCTGCTTGATCCTGATTTATGAGTTCCTATAAAGACTATTGCTTTCACTGCTAATCCTCCTTTTCCTTATTCTTCTTTGCTAAAAATATAGCGTATTTAATTTGATTTTTCACTACATCTAACTCCAAATCAAAAGTAGGTGGGCATCCAGGAAGATCATTAACTTCAATAATCCATAATTTTTCATTATCATTGATTCCAATATCGATTCCTAGTTCACTTATTGCTCCTTTTTTATTTTGTTTTTGATAATTTTCCAAATAATATGCGATTTTAAATGATAATGTTTCTATTTGTTTCAACAATTCTAAATATTTACTGCCAAATTCTTGACTTAAGAAAATATCAACTTTATTTGTTGTACCGCCACAATTTAGATTAGCAATTATACTATCATGATGTGCTATTTCCGGAAATATTGATGTTACAACCCAGTTATTTTCACCATTTTTTTGAATGTGAGATCGTAATATATATGAGTTGCCAGATTTCGTTTTACTTTCTATATATGGTTGTATATGATGTGATTGTTCATTTAATTTTTCAATCATTATATTTTTAAATTCATAATGTGTTAATACATAATTGATTGGTCGAGATATTATTTTATATCGATCACTTAATTTTTCGATATATACAACTCCGATACCTCGATGTCCATGATTAGTTTTTAACACAACTTTTTGATATTTATTTAAAAAATCATTTAATTCTGCATATGTATTTAACATAATAGACGGTATTAAATAACTTTTTAATTCTTCATTTTCTCTTAAACTATTATATATAGTCATTTTATCCCCGATAGAGTGTGATGTAAATGGAATTTCTTTTCTTAGTTTTTTAATGATTGCTTTAGAATTTACAAACTTCATCGATAGTCCTGTTTTATATATAACATCTGGAAATCTATCTTGCACCTTTTCCCATTTGCCTTCGATATACTTATATCCATTTATTATTCTATTTTCAAAATCAACTGATTTAGGTGTAAAATAAAGTAATTCAGCACCTTCAATTTTTGCCGTAGCTGCATAAGCATATGACTTTTTAATAGTATTAGGATTCTTACGATGATGTAACATGCCAATTAAGATCATAATAACCCTTCTTTAATTTGTGATTAATTTTCAAATTGAAAATCTAATAAATTATATGATTTAAAATCAAGATTGCGATGGTTAATATCACAAATATATTTTAAAAAAGTGGAATGATGATAACATCATCCCTTATAGATACATTAAACCACGATCGGATAATTTGGTAATAAGAAAATTTCCTAAATTAGAATTCGCATATAATTCATAGAGAGCACTGACACCAACTAAACCAGTTAAATGAATAGGTTGATAATTAACGATTCGATTATTTGTTAAGATAGGGAAAATTTCCACTTTGTTAAGTCCATTTTTAGATATATGAAGCGTAATTGGAAAGCCATAAGTTAAGGGAGATCTACCAGGAGTATTAAAGACAAAATTACCAATACTATAGAAAACAGGTTTTCCTTGTATTATGTTAATTGGCTGATACTGATGTGATCCGTGTCCAACAATTATATCAGCACCTGCCTCAATGATTAGTTTTGCTAATTGTCTTTGTTCATTAGTTATAGGTTTATAGTTTAATCCCCAATGAATCGACACTATTATGATATTTACGCCATTTAATCTTAAATTTTTAATATCATCTTTTATTAATTCCTCAGATATTAGGTTCACTCCACCATGATTTATCGAAGCATAATGATTCAGTGTTTCATCATAGTAAGGCTTATAATTCATATAGTTAAGAATTCCAACCTTAATATCACCTTTATTAATAACGATTGCTCTTCTTGCTTCTTGCAAATTGCTTCCAGCACCCACCGCAAACATCTTTTTACTATTTAGATGATCAATCGTTTCCTCTAAACCTTCCATACCACAATCTGTTGAATGGTTATTAGCTAACAAAAAGATATTGAAGTTATGTTTTTCAAATACATTTAAAGCATTTGGAGACATTTTATATTTGTATTTTTTTTCTAACGTGATTCTCGATGCATTTTCGCATACCGGTGTTTCTAAGTTTACGACTCTTACATCTGCAGATTTATAAAGCTCTCCAAGTTTTAAAAATGGATAATCATAACCTTCTTGTTTAATAATATTCTTTGCCGCATTACCTAATAAAGTATCTCCACCAAAAAAGATACTTAAATGATCCTTTTCACCATTGAGAACGTTGTATTCTTGTATATCCATATTACCACCTAATTATTAATCTTATATTTATATAATATGACTTTTAATATTTTAAGATTGTATTAATAACTTATTAAGATAAAATAAAAATCTAATAACATCATATATTTGACCATTTTAGTTATGATACATTATTATTGGTGAAATACGTAAAAAAAGCCTTGAGTTTATCAAGGCTTTTCAATAATTAGAAAATTGAAAATTGTTTTTTTCTTATAATTAAATTTTAAGTTGATCGAAAAATTCCATTAATTTCATTAATGAATCAGTAAGTAATTGATCTTCATTTATATGTGATTTTTCAAGTAATTTGTTAATCATCTTTTCATGAAATGCTTCATGAATTTCAAAAGCTTCTTTGCCTTTTTCAGGTAAAGATAAAATAACTACTCTTCTGTCCTGTTCACTTCGAATACTATTTACATACCCTTTTTGAACTAACCTATTTACTGAAGTAGAAAGTGTTCCAACTGTTACCATTAACTTTGCAGCTACATCTGACATTGAAGGATTATTTACTTTCATGATTGCTTCAATAATATGAATTTCTGTTATTGATAAGTTGGTTAATCCATTTTTCTTTAAGTTTCTTTCTTCTAATAATAATATATGATTAAACAACTCTACTAGTATTTCATTTAATAATACTCGATTTTTTTCCATTTTTATTATCACCTTTAACTAATTATAACATATAATTTCCACAAAAAAAACCATTTTGAATATCAAAATTATAATAATCTTTTCATATCATTAGGTAATTCACAAATTATAGTTTTTTTACTATAAGTCCTAGGCTCAACAAAAGTTAATTCATGTGAATGTAATGCTTGGCGATTAATTAATTCACTATGTTTATTATAAAAACTATCACCTAAGATGTAACCTCCAATTGACGCTAAATGAACTCTAATTTGATGTGTTCTACCACTTTTAAGCTCACATTCTACTAAAGAATATGAATCATATTCTTTGATAACTTTAAAAACTGTTTTACTCCTCTTTCCAGAATCACTTACTTCATATTTAGCTTCTTCATTACGAATGATAGAATCTTCGATAGTTCCTGCTTGATCTTTTAGTTTACCATCAATAATAGCTAAATACTTTTTAACAATGAAGTCCTCATCAAACTGTTTAGCAACAAATTGATGACTATAAGCATTTTTAGCAACAATTAAGATACCACTCGTATCCATGTCTAAGCGATTAACAAAACGGATCTTCCGTTTTAGTCCTTTTTTATTAAAATAAAAGGCTACCCCATTAGCGATTGTACCCTTTAGATGGCTCTCTGTCGGATGAACTAATATATTAGGAACTTTATTAATAATTAATAAATCATCTGATTCATAAATGATATCAAGTGGTATATCTTGAAGTTCATAGTTATGTGTTTCATCTTCAAAATTAATCGTTATCAAATCATCTACATTTAATTTAATATTTTTTTTAA
This sequence comes from Haloplasmataceae bacterium, assembly GCA_029240795.1. GTDB lineage: Bacteria > Bacillota_I > Bacilli_A > Haloplasmatales > Haloplasmataceae > JARDZP01. Next base: position 20,557 of record JARDZP010000019.1, read on the forward strand.
CTGCTTTTAAATTTACTAACAAATTACTATTTCTAATTAAATCATTTGTCAATCTTAGTGAAACGATTAATTCGTCTTTTAAATAATCAAATAATCGTTCACTTTTAGTTACTGTATGTGATAAGATTTGCTCATTATTAATCATCTTATTTCCTCTACTATTTCTATAAATTATTACTATTATTTTATCCTTAATTATTTGATTATATCATTAATAAACTTATATTTATATAAATAAAAAAATTCTTTCTTAAACGAAAGAACTTTAATTTTTTTCTTCTTATTAATTTACTTTAAGATAGGGAGTTATTTAATAATATGTAGAATGCTAAATATTTTTCTCATGTAAAACAATTACAACAAGAACAAATGAAACAGTAGAAAATAGTAAACATTTTCAACATTAAAATTCGAATTTGTGATTTTTTTGGTGATAAACCAGTCAAACTATCAGGAAATGGAAATAAAGATTAGACCCTGTTTTTTCCTGAAGGTGGATTCATGATGGTCATGAAAACGAAGGACAACGAAAATGGTCTTAATTTTAAAAAAGAGTATGCAAAGCTGGCTGGAATCATTGCCATGTTAATCGATGAAACAACAACAAGTTAATGAATTTAATGTAACAAAAATGATTAAGTCGTTATTTCTTAATTTATATCAATATATTCTAATAATTTTACTTTTAAATCAGTAATTGATAAGCCTAACGATTCTAATAATAAACTTAAGTTTACAACTTTCTCATCATTTATTGTAACTACATGATCAATTAATAATAATTCATCTACAGTTTTTGAAGTAATTGCACTAATTACATGTAATTTTAATAAATCACTATAACCATACCCTTGATCATGTAATGTACTTACTGAATCGATATCTGTAAATCTTGTGAATAGTGACATTTTCGCACTATTTAAATCTTTAAGTACGCAGTCTTTTACCTCATAAGATATTTTTGCCTTTGCTTTTTCATTTACTTTTGTTATCTTACCTTCTGCCATATTTACTCTTGCTTCAAGTTTAGCTAATCTTTCATCACTTATTCTTCCTTCAACTAATAATTTTTGTAGACAAATATTTGCCCGTTCTAAACTTAACCCGTATTCAATAAATAATTTATTTGCATAAGATGCCACTATTTTCGGATCTAATATATCTAATTCAGCCAATCTTTTTTCTGCGATTTTAGCTAGTTTTTCAGCTTTCCTTTCTTTACTAAATGTAAATTTTAAATTAAGCTTTTCTAAGAATTTATCTATACTGTATAAAGCATTCCCTGGAATTAAACCTGCATTAGGTAATTCATCTGAATCTATTACAACTTTATTTATTGTATCAGTCGCACCCACACTTAATCCAAATGATAGAAAGGTTAACATTAAAGCTGATATTATAAACATTTTCATATTATAATCCTCCATCCTACAATAACTTATTGTACTAAATAATTGTGAGTGATATGTGATGATTAAAATCTCTATATATATGTAAAAAAAGCAGAAATAAATCCTGCTTTTTTTACAATATATCAATTATTTTTCTTTTTTTTCGTTAATTTTTTCTTTTACTTCTTCGCGTCTTTCATCTGCTTGTTTTTGTGCCTCATCCATTTTAGTTTTCATCGTTTCTTTTAATAAACCTTTATATTCTGTTAATTTAGTTTTTAAATCATCTCTAGTTAATTCTAATGTTTCTAATAAAACATCAAAGTTAATTGCTTTTTCATTTTCTTCATCTGTAGTAACTACATTTTCCACTAATAATAATTCATCAATTGTTTTTGAAGATAATTCTGCGATGGCTTGTAATTTTAGTAACTCTCCATAACCATAACCTTCATCATGTAATGTATTCATTGCTTCTTTATCAGTAAATCTTGTGAATATTGACATTTTAGCATTCTTTATTGCTTCATTTACACTTTCTTTTACTTCGTCAGAGATTTTTTCTTTTGCTTTTTCATTAACTTTATCTTGACGTTCTTCAGCTTTTGCCACTTTCGCTTCAAGTTTAGCTAATTTTTCTTCACTAATTTTACCTTCAGCTGCTAATTTTTGAACATATAAATTAGCCTTTTCTAGACTTAAACCATATTCATTAAATAATTCATCAGCATAAATTGCTGCTTTTTCAGGATCTAATTCATTAAGTTCAGCTAATCTTTCTTCAGCTACTTTAGCAAGTTTTTCAGCTCTTTTTTCATCACTGAATGTTAATTTTAATGCGATATTTTCAAAGAATTTATCTACACCATAGAATGTATCCCCTGGAGTTAAACCAGCATCAGGTAATTCATCTGTAGTTTCAATAACTTCTTCATTCGTAGTAGCAACAGTTGCACCTACACTAAAACCAGATGTTAATAACACAACAAACATAAATCCAAATAAAACAAATATTTTTTTCATTTTAAATTCCTCCTATTTCTTTTTACACTTTTATTATATTTTTTCATTGTGATTATTTTGTGAGAGTTGTATGAGAGATATGTGAAGTATTAAAATTATTATATTTTAACTACAAAATGAAAAAAAGGCAGGAATAAATCCTGCTTTTTTTACAATATATCAATTATTTTTCTCTTTTTTCGTTAACTTTATCAGTAATTTTTTCTTTTACTTCTTCGCGTCTTTCATCTGCTTGTTTTTGTGCCTCATCCATTTTAGTTTTCATTGTTTCTTTAGCATTATCTTTATATTCTGTTAATGTTGTTTTTAAATCTTCTCTAGTTAATTCTAATGATTCTAATAAAACATCGAAGTTAATTGTTTTTTCATTTTCTTCATTTGTAGTAACTACATTTTCCATTAATAATAATTCATTAATTGTTTTTGAAGATAATTCTGCGATGGCTTGTAATTTTAATAACTCTCCATAACCATAACCTTCATCATGTAATGTATTCATTGCTTCTTTATCAGTAAATCTTGTGAATATTGACATTTTAGCATTCTTTAATGATTCATTTACATTATCTCTTACTTCATCAGAGATTTTTTCTTTTGCTTTTTCATTTACTTTATTTTGACGTTCTTCAGCTTTAACTACTTTTGCTTCAAGTTTAGCTAATTTTTCTTCACTAATTTTACCTTCAGATACTAATTTTTGAACATATAAATTAGCTTTCTCTAGACTTAAACCATATTCATTAAATAATTCATCAGCATATATCGCTGCTTTTTCAGGATCTAATTCATTAAGTTCAGCTAATCTTTCTTCAGCTACTTTAGCAAGTTTTTCAGCTCTTTTTTCATCACTGAATGTTAGCTTTAATGCGACGTTTTCAAAGAATTTATCTACTCCATAGAATGTATCCCCTGGAGTTAAACCAGCATCAGGTAATTCATCAGTAGTTTCTGTAACTTCTTCATTCGTAGTAGTAACAGTTGCACCTACACTAAAACCAGATGTTAATAACACAACAAACATAAATCCAAATAAAACAAATATTTTTTTCATTAATTATTTCCTCCAATTTCTATTTATATTCATATTGTAGTGCCCAATTGTGATTAAATTGTGATAATTATATGATAATTGTGTGAAATATAAAAAAGATTGAATAAATATCTTTTTATTTTCATAAACAATAACATAAAATATGTCTAAACTTACTTTTAAATATGCATAAGAATATTATATCACTTTTCTTTACTTTATAACTCGTGTTCATGTTAAATAGCATTTTCTTTTATGAAAACTTGTTTAAAAATAAATAATTATTAATCTTGTTTATGATATAATTAATTGAAAATTATAATTAAAAGAATTAAATCCAATTAATATATAACAACAAAAATACAAAGGAGAAAATCATATGGAACTCCCACTACATTTACTTACTGCTATTGATCACGAGCTCGAAAAACAATCTACTCATAAGATTGCTACACTAGTGACTGAACTTTCTGAGAGTTACCGTACTGGCATCCCTCTCAACAAAGGGAAATTCATTCGTTCTCACGAAGATGTAATAGCTTATGCATCATTTAGATTACCCGCAACATTTGCCGCAGTATATTCATCTATTAGTCATATTAAAGAGCGGTATCCTCAATGGAATCCGAAAACACTAATGGATGTTGGAGCAGGACCTGGTACTGCAATGTGGGCTACATCAACTCTATGGACAGCCTTAGAACATATCACATTGTTAGAGCAAGAAGAGTACATGATCGATTTTGGTAAAAGACTGTCTGCTTATTCTCCACTGACTGCAGTTCAAAAGGCAGAATGGATAAAAACTGATATTACAAAACAATGGGATGTATCTCCTCACGATTTGGTAATAGCATCTTATGTTCTTAATGAACTACCGCAAGATAAAAGTGAGAAGTTTATAAAACAACTTTGGGATCGTACAGGTGACGTACTTGTGATCATTGAACCTGGAACACCAGCTGGGTTTTTGCGGATTAAAAAAGCCCGTGAACAGTTAATAGCAACTGGTGCTAAGACTATAGCACCTTGTCCACATGACTTACCTTGCCCAATGGATAATAGTGATTGGTGTCATTTTTCACAACGTGTGGCACGGTCACGATTACACAGAAATGTAAAGGCAGGTGAGTTATCTTATGAGGATGAAAAATTCTCATTCTTGTGCATGTCACGAACGGGTGGAAAGGCTATTAAAGGATTAGTAATAAGACATCCTCAGGTTAGAAAAGGTCATATTCAATTAAAACTCTGTACACCTAATGGATTGACAAACTCTATGATCACACGCAAAGATAAAGATCTATTTAAAAAATCTCGCGATTTAACTTGGGGTTCAATTATAAACAATAATGATGAGCTATAAAAATACTAAAAAACTCACATAACTTTTGTTATGTGAGTCATTTTTTTGTTTATTGTTTATTTTTATTTAAAATACTTAATATTAGTTTCCACGCTTCATCTCTACCTTCATCAGTTTCAGATGAATAACGAATGAAATGATCATATTGATTAAATTTTAAAGTTTGTTTGATTAATTTTTCATGTTTATCGTGTTGTGTAGTACCAACTTTATCAATTTTTGTTCCTACAACAATTGTTTTAATATTATAGTATTTAAAGAAATTATACATAAGTAAATCATCTTCAGTTGGCTCATGTCTAAAGTCAACGAGCAAGACGGCTAAAGCAAGTGGAATTCTTGTTTTAAGATAACTTTCAATCATCACACCAAATTCTTCTCGCTTTATACGATTAACATTAGCATAACCATAACCTGGTACATCGACAAAATAACAAAAATCATTAATGTTGTAAAAGTTTAAGGTTTGCGTTTTGCCGGGATTACTTGATGTATATGCCAATTTTTTACGATTAACCATTGAATTAATAAATGAAGATTTACCAACATTTGATCTTCCTGCAAGTACTATTTCTTTTAAGCCATCTTGAGGGAAATGTTCTTCACGCGTCCCCATTTTGACTAATTCGGCTTTATTTATTATCACGTTTTCACCTACTCAAAAATTGATTATTCATTTATTAATGCGATTTCAAAAACTTCATCTACCTGAGATACAGGAATAAATTGAAGTTCATTACGAATAATTAATGGAATATCGTCTAAATCTCTTTCATTTTCTTTAGGAATAATGATTATTTTAAGACCAGATCGATGTGCCGCAATCGATTTTTCTTTTAAACCACCAATGGGTAATACTCTACCTCTTAAAGTGATTTCGCCTGTCATACCCACTAAATGATTCACTTTTCGTCTAGACAGTGCAGACATAATCGCAGTAGCCATCGTTACCCCTGCTGAAGGTCCATCTTTAGGAATAGCCCCTTCAGGTACATGGATATGGATATCATTTTCATTAAATATGTTTGGATTAATATTGTATCTTTCACAATTAGAGCGAACATAACTAAATGCTGCTTGAGCAGACTCTTTCATTACGTCACCTAATTTTCCTGTAAGCATTAATTTACCATTACCTTTATAGAATGTTACTTCAACGGGTAATGTGTCCCCACCATATGGAGTGTAAGCTAAACCAGTAACAACACCTATTTGATTTTCAGTGTCACTTTGATTGTGGAAGAAAATCTCTTTACCTAAAAAATCTTTTAGGTTTTCTGGTGTAAAGGTTACTTTTTCTATTTTTTTAGTTAATATTTCTTTCGTAGCCTTACGACATAAAGAGCCTATTGTACGTTCAAGACTACGGACACCTGCTTCACGCGTATATGATCGAATTATTTTATAAAGTGCGTTATCAGTTATTTCTATTTGTTTTTCATCAAGTCCGTGCATGTTGCGTTGTTTTGGTATTAAATGATTTAGAGCGATATGGAATTTCTCAATATCTGTATAACTACTTACCTCTACTATTTCCATCCGATCACGAAGTGGTTCAGGAATATTGCCTAAATAGTTAGCTGTCGCTATAAACATTACACCGGATAAATCAAATGGATCTTCAATGAAATGATCACTAAAGATTTTATTTTGTTCTGGGTCTAATACCTCTAACATTGCACTTGCAGGGTCACCTTTATAATCACTCGATAATTTATCAATTTCATCAATTAAAAAGACAGGATTATTACTTCCAGCTACTTTCATTTCTTGAATAATTCGTCCTGGCATCGCACCTATATAAGTACGTCTATGTCCACGTATCTCTGCCTCGTCTTTAACTCCGCCTAAAGATACTTTAACGAATTTACGATTTAATGAATGAGCAACAGAGCGTGCCAAAGAAGTTTTTCCAACTCCTGGAGGCCCAACTAAACAAAGAATAGTAGGTGGAGTTTTACCTGTCATAATTTTAACAGCTAAATACTCGATGATTCTTGCTTTGACTTTTTCTAAGCCATAGTGCTCATCATTTAAGATTTTTTCAGCGAGATTAATATCATTATTTTCCTCAGTCTTTACAGACCAAGGTAAAGCTATAAGCCAATCTAAATAAGTACGAATAATATTTGATTCACTTGAATAATTAGGTATTGATTCATAACGACGTAACTCATCATACGCTTTTTTCTTAGTTTGTTCTGGCATGCCAGCTTTTTCAATTGCGTCTTTAAGTTTAGTTATTTCAATATCTTTATTCGCTTTTTCGCCTAATTCATCTTGGATAACTTTCATTTTTTCACGCAAAATGTATTCACGTTGATTTTCTTCAATATTTTTCTTAACTTCAGATGTTATTTTCTCTTCAATTTGTGATACTTGTTTAGCTTTTTCAACATCAACTAATAATTTTTCAAGACGATCATTAATATCAATTATGCTTATATATTTTAATTTATCATTTTCAGTTGTTTTTAAATTAAAAGCAACAATATCAGTTAACTTATCAGCTGTAGTATTACCTTGAATACTAGCGATTACCTCTTTAGGATTTGTAAATAATAAATCTGCACTAGGTACAATGGTATTTATAGCCATTCGCACTAATGCGATTTCTTTATCTGGATCGCTAGCTATTGAAGGTAAAGTCTTTATATTTGTAAAGAAGAATGGTTCTTCTTGAAAATATTCTTCAATACTACAACGAATAAGTGCTTTAACTTTTACTTTATAATTTCCATTGGGTTGTTTAATTTTCATTAAGAGTTTACAAACAATACCATATTTTAATAAATCCTCAGGTTTCGGATTATCAATTAATGGATCTGCTTGATTAATTAAAACAATATGACCGTCAAATCTTTCGGAATCTACTAGTGCATTAATACTAGTTTCTCGTCCTACTTCAATTCTAATTTCGTTGTGTGGTAAAACGACTAATCCACGTATCGCAATTGCTGGAAAATGTAATTCTTGGACTTCAGTGCTTTTAATCATTTAAGGTCCCCTCCAACAAAGTATTTTATGTTTATAATTACATATAACTTATATATACTCCATAATTTGGATTATATCAATAAAAACACTTTATTTGACATTATTTACTGTAACTTGTTTAGGTGTTTTTATTTTTATTGGTTTTTCGTTATAAACATATTTAGGCTCTTCATTATTTTGGATTACTTCTTTAGTAATAATACATTTTTTTACGTTTTCTTTTGAAGGTAATTCAAACATAATGTTGTTCATAATATTTTCAATTATGCTTCTTAAGCCACGTGCACCTGTTTTACGTTTAATTGCTTCTTTCGAAATTAATTTAAGAGCCTCTTCATCAAAATCTAAATCGACATTTTCGAAATTAAATAATTTTTGATATTGTTTAATAATCGCATTTTTAGGCTCAGTTAAAATACGAATTAAGTCATCTTCACTAAGGGGATTTAATACCCCAAGAACAGGAAGTCGACCAACAAGTTCTGGGATTAAGCCAAATTTATGTAAATCTTCGTGTTCAATCGCTTGGTAAACAACATTTTCATCTGCTTTAGAATTATCTTTATCTGAATTAAAACCAATTACTTTTTTACCTAAGCGTCGTTTAACGATTTCTTCTATTCCTTCAAACGCGCCACCACAAATGAATAACACATTTTTGGTATTAAATTGGATAAATTCTTGATTTGGATGCTTTCTCCCACCTTGTGGAGGGACATTTGCGACTGTGCCTTCTAATATTTTAAGTAATGCCTGTTGAACTCCTTCACCAGATACATCACGTGTAATCGATGGGTTTTCGGATTTACGGGCTATTTTATCAATTTCATCAATAAAGATAATTCCTTTTTGTGCTTTTTCTATATCATAATCCGCTGCTTGAATTAATCTAAGCAAAATATTTTCAACATCTTCACCAACATATCCTGCTTCAGTTAATGATGTTGCGTCAGATATCGCAAATGGTACATCTAAAATACGTGCTAATGTTTGAGCTAAAAGAGTTTTTCCACTACCCGTTCTCCCAATTAATATTACGTTACTTTTATCTATTTCAACATCATTTGAGTGATTCTCTTCTTGGTCAATTAATCTTTTATAGTGATTATAAACCGCAACAGCTAAGATTTTTTTTACTTTATCTTGACCAATTACATAATCATTAAGCACATTATAAATTTGTCTTGGTTTAAGGATTTTATCTTTACTTATAAATGTTTCACTATCAATTCCGTAAACATCATCGCTCTTTTCATTTTTTAACATGTCAGAACACATATAAACACATTGATCACAAATGTAAACATTATCACCATATATAATTCGATTTACTTCATGTGTACTACGTCCACAAAATGAACATTTAATTTCTTCATTGATTTTACTCATTTTAACACCTCACAATGCTAATTCATTGTATTTGATAAAAGAAGGTACCAGGCACCTTAAAGGCGTCTATTGGTACCTCATAAATTATTTTTTAACAGCTGTTTCCACTAATAAATCTACAGCTTTTCTAACTTTTAAATCTGGAACTAATGCGCTAGCATCAGGAATGTATTTTTTGATTTCTTCAATTGGCATTTTATAAACATTAGCCATTTGAGCATATTCTTTTTCTAAATCTTCTTCAGTTACTTGAATATTTTCTTCTTTACTAATTTGTTCTAATGTTAAATTATAACGTAAACGTTTAGCTGATTGATCTTTTAAAGTTTCTAATAAACCTTCTTTAGTTCCACCAGTAACTTGTAGATATAAATCTAAAGTCATTCCTTGATATTGTTGTTGTAAACGTTGTTCTGTTTCATGCAACATTCTATCCGCTTCAGCATCAATCATTTCTTGTGGTAAATTAATTTCAGCATTATTAGCAGCTAAATCAACTATTGAATCCACTTTATGATTTTTAGCTTCAGTCGCTTTATGTTCTAATAGATGTTCTCTAAGATCAGCTTTTAATTCTTCAACTGTAGATACATCTCCATGATTTAATTCTTTAACAAACTCATCATTTAATTCTGGTAATTCACGACCTTTAACTTCATGACAAGTTACTTTAAATACTACTGGAGCTCCAGCTAAATCAGCTGCTTGATATTCTTCAGGGAATGTTACGTTAATATCACGACTCTCATTAGCTTTAACACCAACTAATTGTTCTTCAAAACCAGGAATAAATGAATTTGATCCTAATTTTAATGAATGATTAGTAGCTGTTCCACCATCAAATGGAACACCATCTTTAAGTCCTTCATAGTCAATAACAACTGTATCGCCTAATTGTGCTTCAGTTTCTTTAACGACAAGTTCAGCTTCTTTTTCTAATAATTTATTAACTTCAGCTAAAACTTCTTCATCTGTAACAGTTTGATCTAACTCTTCGTATGGAAGACCTTTATATTGACCTAATTTAACTTCAGGTTTAACAACTACAGTTGCATAGAAAACAAATTCTTTATCCTTACCGATTGATTCAAAATCAAAATCAATTTCAGGTTGAGCTACAGGTTCAATACCTGCTTCAGCTACTGCATCTGGGTATGTTAATGATACGATATAGTTAACTGCTTCTTCATATAATGCTTCTACACCAAATCTTTTTTCAAACATTGGCCTTGGCATTTTACCTTTACGAAATCCAGGAACATTAACATTCTTAGATACTTTTTTAAATGCTTCATCTAATGCTTTATTAAACTGTTCACTTCCTACAGTTACAGTTAATTTTACTTTATTTTGTTCTACTTTTTCTAATTGTACAGACATTTGTAAACCTCCAAATTTTTATTCATACATCAAACAATTATATCATAAAATTTAATTTTGTAAAATATTAACAATCAAAATATCTAAATAATGTTGTAGAATTAACATTATAGGCATTACATACATCATTTACATTGAATTTAACTTCAATTGATTTAAGCATTAATGTGTGTAATAAACAACACGATAATTCAATGTTTTCAATCAAATCAGGGTAATGTTTGATACAAAAATCTAACCAGATATTTTTAACAAAATTGATCGCAAAGGAATAATTAGATTCTAAATTTTTAGATACAGTTTCGATTGGTTCGTTAAATCTTTTATCTTCTAGTAAATTAATAAATACTTTTTTTTCAATTATAAATTGTTTATTATAGTAATTAGTATAAGTTATTGACTGTACTTTATTATTATCAATTAAGTATTTTAAAATATTATACTTTATAAACGAATCAATATCCGATTTATTTAAAAAATTTATTATCTCTGGTTTATATTTTTGATAATCCAATCTTTCTAAGTTTAAGATAATTTGAATATGATCTTCAAACTTATCAGATGTTAAATACTTCATTAATTGTACTTCTTTATCATCTAACTTATTATCAATAATATTTAATAGATTATCTAAATACCTTTCTAAATCATTCGATACTGCTTTATTTTGCTTATAAATTTTAATAATTTCGTTAGCTTCAATAAACTGCTCATCAAGAACCATTGTATACAAATACTTTTTCAAAAGATATTCTTCATCCACATTATGATCAACAAATTCATCTTCAATCATTTTATATACCTCGTCATAGTTATGTAATTCAATATGACAATCTATTAAGTATTTTATGCAATCAGTTTTAAGATATTTTATTTTTATCGCTTTTTCAAAGTAAGTAATGGCCTTTTGATAGTCTGATTCACTGAAATATTTTTTTCCTTCATTGAATAAGTTAATTTCGTTTTTTGGAAAAAGAATAAATCTTTCCATAAATAATGCTCCTCATTTACAGATTTTACCATCATTTATTATTATTCATTTTTATAGTTTTAATGAGGATTTAGACAAAAATAGTTAAAAATAGAACTAATTCTTGTTTATGTATACTAAAAAAATATTTTACAAATATAGTTACAATATTTATTATTTACCATTTTTTACATTGTATAACTAAAAAAAATTGTAAAAAAATATATAAAAATGATTGCATTTTAATTTTACATAGTGTAAAATAATTCATGTCGTCAAAGACATTACATAATGGGGCGTTGGCTCAATTGGATAGAGCAACGGCCTTCTAAGCCGTCGGTTAAGGGTTCGAGTCCCCTACGTCCCACCATTTTGTATTATTAATATGCTTAAAGGCATATTTTTTTTATATAATTTACTAAATGATACATTATGAGGTCACTTTATGAAGAAAAACACCTATCCAATTCTAGAATTTGCTATAAATAGAGAGGCTTTTATCAAACATTAGTTAAAACGAGCGTAAAAGAACTATCGTTTAGTTATTTGTTTTTTCAAAGTAGTGATTGCTTCCTTACTTGAAACAAATAGAACATAACTTTCTTCCAAGTGAGATGATGGACTTAATTTTGTACAAATTTGTCGATTGTGATTGTTGTATCTTTCAAGGACTTTTAGGCGCACAGCTTCCGCAGGTTTCTTAGTAAAATTGATCATTAACAAAGTTGTTTGTTGCGGTGGAGAGGAGTATTAAGAAACGATGTTACATTAGGTCGATTAGTAGTATGAAGGACTAAGTTATCATTATGTAGAACCATCCAGAAAAATTAAGGCAAATTAAATTGTTGTTATGCATATAACAAATTATTTAGTTAAAAATAATATCATAGGATAGTCTTGGATAATTGATGCATTCTATCGTGAGACAAAAGACAAAATTCAGTTTGGATGAAAGTTGTATATCAGCTATGATTCCTGTAAGTCAGTTTAGAAATGTTGAATACGGGGCCATCATTTATAGTGGAGATGATATACAAAAGAATTTTGGGATTCACGGTGTTGGCAATCTCGCGATGATTTCGAATGGGTTTAACAAATATTTGTAAAGAAATTGCCAAATTTATGTAACCATTAAATAAGTACCAAAAAGACTTGACTTTATAACTTAAATATTATAAAATGACTAAGCAACTAATTTGGGGCGTTGGCTCAATTGGATAGAGCAACGGCCTTCTAAGCCGTCGGTTAAGGGTTCGAGTCCCCTACGTCCCACCATATTAATTAAAATACCTTTATAGTGTAAACTTACATAGTTTCTACTATAAAGGTATTTTTTTATTTAAGTAAAAATTCTATAATACATTTTTACTAGATTGGAAAAACCATGTTGAATGGGAAACAAAAAACAAAAATAATAATTGATTTACCTTGTTTGAAAATAAAAAAACTGTGACAATTTATATCACAGTATTATTTCAATTTGGAGCGGGCGAAGAGAATCGAACTCTCACAATCAGCTTGGAAGGCTGAGGTTCTACCATTAAACTACGCCCGCATGCTTATGTTTGGCAACGACCTACTCTCGCGTGAACTACCATCGGCTTTATGGAGCTTAACTTCTGTGTTCGGGATGGGAACAGGTGTTTCCTCCATGATATAATCACCAAACTTGCTTTTTTATTATATCTAATATTATAATAGATGTAAAGATTTTTTTGAAATTTTTTTGATTTTTAATTGAAAGGATGATTTTATGTATCAAAGAGGTGACTACATTAACTTCACATTACCTGGAAGTGATGATAAACTTCATACTACAAGTGATTACAAAGGTCAGGTAATCGTTTTATATACCTACCCTAGAGATAATACACCTGGATGTACGATCGAAGCTAATGGCTTTAAATTACTTCATGATGAATTCAAAAAATTAAATTCAATAGTCTTAGGTTTAAATAATAATACATTTGCTTCACACCAAAAATTTATAGAGAAATATTGTTTACCATTTAACTTACTTATTGATGAAAATTTAGAGTTGGTCGAACAATTAGGTGCAAAAAAAGAAGAATCAAAAGTACTTCGTAAAACCTTTATTATAGATGAATTAGGTAGATTAGAAACAGTCTTTGATCAAGTGAATACTAAATCCCATGCTGCAGAAGTATTAGAATATCTGAAAAATAGAGAAAAACATTAGAAAGGTGGAATAAATATGATAAATGATAAAATACATGAGATTGTAGAAAAAATGAATAGTATTAAGGATTTTTCAGGTGCAGTAATAATTAAAGAAAATGATAAAGTAGTTTTAAAGAATGCGTTTGGTTTTGCAGACATCAGTAATAAAATTAAAAATGCTGAAAATACACGTTTTGGCATCGCGTCAGGAGCAAAAATTCTCACAAGTATCAGTATATGTAAATTAGTTGATCAAGGAAAATTATCATTTGATACTTTATTAAAAGATTGTCTAGATATAAAATTTCCCTTTTTCGATAGTAAAGTTACAATACATCATTTGTTAACTCATTGTTCTGGGATTCCAGATTATTTTGACGAAGAAACCCTTGTTGATTTTAGTGAATTATGGGTGAATATACCTATGTATCTTCTTAGAAATCCAAAAAGTTTTATTCCTATGATCCAAAATCAAAAAATGAAATTTAATCCAGGAGAAAAATTTTCCTATAACAATGGTGCCTTTATCGTACTAGGATTAGTTATAGAACAAATAACAGGGATGAATTTTGTAGATTTTGTAAGAAAAAATATTTTTGATGTGCTTGAAATGAGTGATTCAGGATATTTTGCATTTGATATGTTACCTGAAAATTGTGCTTACGGATATATAAAAAATACAGATGGAACATTAAAGACGAATATCTATTCATTACCTATAGTAGGTGGACCAGACGGAGGTGTATATATGACAGTTGAAGATATGAGTAAATTATGGCATGGATTATTTAATAATAAATTACTCAGTAAAGAAATAACTAATAAGTTTTTAACACCTCATATACATGTTGAAAAAAATGTTTATTATGGATATGGACTATGGATTACTAAAAAAGAAGATGAATTATTCAAATATTTTGTTATGGGGAGTGACCCCGGAGTAAGATTTAGGTCATCGTTTTATCCTAAATCTCAAATTGAAATAACTGCAGTTTCAAACAAAGAATTTGGTCCATATGATATTTCCACGTTCGTTGAGTCACTTATTTAAGATTGAACTAAGTGAAAACTAAGTTGAGTAGTCCTATTACTAAATCTTTTATTTATATTTAAAAAATTTTTACTATAGTTTAATAGACACGGTTAATGGAATGTGATAATATATATCTTGTTAAAATTACAATTTTTAGGAGGAAATAAGATTTGAAAGCCTACCAAATTGGAGTTGATTTGGGAACAAGTAATATATTAGTTTATGTCAATAGTAAAGATATTATTTTTAATGAACCTTCCATTGTTGTATTTGATATAGATTCTAATAAACCTATAGCTATAGGACGTGCAGCGAATAGGATGTTAGGTAAAGAAAATAAAAAAATAAAAGCGGTTAAGCCTGTAGAGGCTGGAGCAATCGCTAACATTGATGCTTCCAAAGCAATTTTAGAACATGTATTTAGTAAACTTAAAGGTAAAAACGTAGAAATTGAGAAATCCACTCTTTTAATTTGTTGCCCTTCTGAGATGACCTTAGTTGAAAGAAATGCACTATTAAATTTAGGATATAAATTGGGTATAAAAAATGTTTTTATAGAACAAGAAGTTAAATCAGGAGCTATTGGTGCAGGTATTGATATCTTTGTTCCAAAAGCACATATGATTATTGATATAGGTGGTGGTTCTACTGATATTGGAGTACTATCACTCGGTGATATTGTTGTAAGTGATTCCATTCGGATAGCTGGACATTATATAGATAAAGCGATTATAAAATATGTAAGATTTAAATATAACATGGAAATTGGAGAAAAAACTGCAGAAAATATTAAAATTAAACTAGCAACACTTAGAAAAGAATTAAAGAATGATAAAGAATATAAATTTGCAGGTAAAAGCATTAAGTCACATTCACCATGCAAAATGGTAATCAAACAATCTGAAGTTCGCGATATACTTTTAAAAGTATTTGATGCTATTTCATATAAAGTTAATAGTGTATTACGAGTTACACCACCCGAATTAGCTGCTGATTTACTTGAGAATGGTATTTTGGTTAATGGTGGTGGAGCTTTAATCGATGGAATAAATGAATACTTTCATACTATAACTGGTTTAAATATCAGAATATCACATAATCCTTTAACAGCAGTAGCAGAGGGTACAAAATATTTACTACAAAATAAAGGTAATTATTTAGTAAAACCAAAGGATTAATGAGTAATATTTGTAATTCTCGTTCTAATTTTAACAAAATGGATCCTATCAATTAATTTAATGATAGGATTTTTTGTTCAAAAAAAAGACCTCTGTTGAGGCCCTTTCATAATATTATTCATATTAATAATACAATATCTAAAAAAACTAATACCTTGAAGATGTCAATTGCACAAATGAAAAAGTCGAACAATATCTTAATAAAGATAAGTATAAGTTGAAGACAAAAGAAGATGTAAAAGAATTTATTAATAATCATCAAGGAAAATCATATTCTTATTATTTTGTCTCAGTTTACGCTTTGAAAAAAAGAGAGATTGATCTTGAAAACATAAAACAAGGGAATATACAGCCTATGAAAGTTGACAGAAAAAAGTATCCAAAGAGTTACACTGTATTAGATATTGAAACTACTGGATTCAGTAAAGAAAATGATCAAATACTACAAATTAGTGCCTTAAGAGTAAGAGATAATAAAATTGTTGATACTTTCAATACTTATGTTTATACCAAAGAAATCAACTTTAGCAAATCAGCATTTGAAGTAAATGGTATTACTTACAAAGATGTAGAAAATGCCCCTAAAATGGATGAAGCACTTACTAACTTCTTTAACTTTCTTGATTTTGAAGGTAAGTTTAATAACGAAGTATTTTTAGGTTATAATGTTAAATTCGATTTAGAATTTATTAATGAAAAGTCACCAAGAAAATTAAGTAATAAATATTTTGATGTTCTAAAATTGGCTCAACGTAAAATACCATATCATCCAACTAAACTTCCAGATTACAAACTAATAACTGTTAGCAAATTTTATAATTTTAATTTTAATTGGCATAATGGCTTAGAAGATTGCAAGGCTTGTTTTGAAGTTTATCAAAAACTTAAAAATGAATAAAGAAAGTTTTTAACTCTTATATTTTTTAATTTATATGAAAAAATATTATGAAATTTTCATAAAATGGGGAGGTATTTATGTTAGAAAAATATGATAAACTGATTAATAAATTAGTGAGAGGATCAATAACTATTGATAAATTTAAAAAGTCAATTCCTTATGACTTAGAAGGAAATCATCATTTAATGATCGAATTATTTAATAAGGCTTGTTTCATGGAAAATGGCGATGACATAGAACGCTTATTATTCTTAGGTCATTATTACAACCTAGATTATAATTATTTAATTGATATTTTATGTAAATTATTAAAATATACGTGGCATGAA
The DNA here is from genome assembly GCA_029240795.1 of Haloplasmataceae bacterium. Taxonomy (GTDB): domain Bacteria; phylum Bacillota_I; class Bacilli_A; order Haloplasmatales; family Haloplasmataceae; genus JARDZP01. Next base: position 37,722 of record JARDZP010000019.1, read on the forward strand.
AGACATGAAGATATAGTATTAATCCTACAACAATTAAAGTCACCTAAGACTGTTGATTGTTTGTATGAAACTGCTATAACTACTTATCCAATGTTTAAATGGGATGAAAACAATGCTTTGGCGAGAAAGTGCCTTTTTGCTTTGGGAGATATTAATACTCCTGATTCTATTAAAAAGATTTACTCACTATCAGAATCTAAAAACGAAATACTAAGACGACATGCATTAGAACAAATTAACAGATTGCAAATGTATAAAGGGGATAAGAATGAATAAAACCGTTATTACATTAGATGGGGATGAATATATAAATCGTATATACATACAAGATAACTATTCAAAAAGATGTTTCTTTTATATTGATGTAATTGATATTCAAAATGATCATGTTAATTTGACATTACACTTTAATCAATCAAATTGCTATTCTAAATCTTTTGATATTGCGATTAAGAATGATGACTTAATAAAAATTAACAAATTGTTTTGTGACTTTTTGTTAAATAAAATATTTAAATTTACAATTAAATTCGTTCTTTTCAACTTAAGTGTTGATGAACCTATGCAAAAATCCCATATCTATATTCATAATACGCATCTTTTAAGGAAATTGGTAATTCAAATTTCA
>JARDZP010000095.1 GCA_029240795.1 Haloplasmataceae bacterium
TTGAGTAATCAGGTGATTCAAATTCTTGAAAAACCGCCCACACTAAATCAAGAGAATTTTCAATATTTTCTTTCTTCAACATAATAATATTCACACAAATCCACCTGCCTAACACTAATTATTGATCGGTTTCATCGATGTACTCAACACTCCCACCACGATCATTGAAATAATCTTCAATTTGAGCAATTAATATATTTGCATCACTCTATTGTTCCGTTTGCACGTGGTCGGCAATAAATGCATTACCACCTGCTTCTATAATATTGTATTGTTCGTTATAGGTTAACTACGTAAGTATATTCTTCTCCATCAAGAGTACATAATAGCTGAACCGAAGTTGTCACTTCGGACAATTTTTGATATTTGAATAAAGTAAAAGCGGTAATATAAAATATTAACATAATAAGTATGACTGCAGAGACACCAATCAGAATGAATGCCCTTCAAGATTTTCCAGTTTCGTCTACTTCTATTCGCCAGCTGTTCATTTAGCAATGCTAATTGAGCAGCTATCTAATTGATATTCTTTTCTTCCTCAATTTTCGAACCCAGCAATTCACTAACAGACACCTCAAACAGTTCAGCAATCCGGGTCAGCATGTCAGCATCTGGCACTGATAACCCTTTCTCCCATTTTGATATGGTTTGACGTACAATATTAAGTTGCTGTGCCAAGGTCTCCTGCGACATACCTTTTTGCTTGCGAAGTGTTTTAAAGTTTTCATTGAACATAGCAACACCTCCTTTCGAAGCAAATATCCATGTTGGAGCTCGTTGCCACAAGCAATGCATATTAACAATGCCTATATCTACATTTCTTAAAATTCCTATAAAATCGGTATAATAATATAATTATTGTCCGTATTTTTACTGTTGAACAAAATAATACTAATCTCTTGCTCAGAATTTCATCATATTGCTGGGCGTTCGGAAACTTGTAGATCATTGGAGACGGTTCTCCTTGACCATTTCATTATAACTTTTAACACTGTTACTCTTAGTGTTGTACTCTTAGGGGACGTACCTTTTTTAGGCCTTCAAAAGTCTTGAAAAGGTACGTCCCCATTGAATTTCTAAAAATTAACTTCTTCAGATGTAAAGAATTCGATTAAGAATCTACATGATGAATGACAAGCATACTCTATAAATCTATTATCAAAACTTTTGCTTTCCGTAGCAAAATCCCCAATACCTTTTGCAATAATAAAGGGCAATCCATTGAAGTTAGCTATATTAGCAATTGCACTTGCTTCCATATCCAAAGCGCATGTCTTTCTATCATACTGTTCAAGCAGTTTAAATATATTAGACCACTGCTGTACCTTTGAACCTGTAGCTAAAACACCTATTTTTGTTTTTGGCTCTATCACTTTGTAGCCTTCAGGGTGTTGCATATCAAATAAATTTATAAACTTTGAACCTTCTTCTGTAATTTTAATTTGTTTATTGGGACAAAACTCAATATATTTATTTTCATTTAAATATTCTAATACATTAACCCAATCCGGATATTTTGTTTTATTATATATATCATCGGTTTTTAATATTTGTTTGTCACCAAATTCCTGTAATAATTCATGGTACTGTTGTTCTAATTTTTTTGGTCTTTGAACTGTAATACTTTCCCTCCATTCTTCACCAAAACGTTCTATAATTTGCTTCCATTTATTATCTATTCTAAAACTTGTAATTTCTTTCAAACACTCATTCTCACTGATCTGTTTCCCACCGTCATAATCAAATACCTGGTATGGAACAATTATATCACCAAGTTGTACATTTCTTTCATTTCCAGCAGCAAACCCAGCCATTGCAATCGCCCTTGGCTTTAGTTCTTTAATGGAATGTTCTGAAATTATAGCGGCAGCTGTTTTTCCATACTCATACCCTCTAACTAATGCAAACCCTAAACCATTTTTGTATAAACAGTAATATGTAAAATCTGATGCATGACAGATTTCCCAATTATCATTTTTTACAATAGCTTGTTCCTCTTCTTGAGTAGCAATCACAATTAAAACGTCTATTTTCATGTCTATTCCTCCGATTATATGATATTTTAACTCGTTTAGTGAATTTTTCTTAATTATGCTTACTATAGTGCCTCGACTCATGTTACTTTCATTATCTAATATAAAATCTGATATATCATTTTGTTCAACTATTCCATGCTTTAATAGTCGATCCCATATAATAAAAGTTTCCTCCATAATTGAGATATCTAACCATTTATAAGCAATTGACCACGAAAATTCAACAAAATCACAAATTGTTTTTTTATTTAATTCTTTTATATCGTCAATGTCATTTAACTTCTCTTTCAATTCATGTAAATATGTATATAATATGCTTAAATCTTGTGTTTCAGAAGTCAAATTCTTAACAACTCTTAAAGATTCATTACATATAGATAATTTATAATTATTTAAATAATCAATAAAACAAACATTAGAATTATTTTTCAGAAGAATCATTTGATGTTTTTTATAACTAATAATAAATTCAATTAACAGTTTAAATATTTCACTGTACTGAGAATTTAATAAAAAATTGTAATCCTCGTGAATGAATAATCTTAATTTAGAAATATTTAAAATATTCGAAATCTCCTGATTTTCAAATATTTTAAATAGCAGTTTGCAAAAGAATATATCTAACTGCTCTTTTAAACCTTTATTTAATCTTTTATAAACCACAAAATCGCCCCATAAACTTCCACTATAAACTTCATCTTTAATTTCCCATATATATTTATATCGATTACGCAATTCATTTATAGACAAATTATTCTTCAAATTAACAACTTTACATATTATTTCAATTTGTTCTTTCCTAAGGTATCCGATAGATAAAATAATGGATAACAATAATAGATTACTTTTGTTCTCCTCAATATAACCAATATCTGATTCTAATAAAGTAAAATAATTATCTTTAAGCATTGAATTATAAACATAATCATAATCTATACAGCTTGGCTCAAAATTTTTATCTTTTATATACTTAGAATATACCGGAAGAACTATTTTTTCTTCATTCATTAAATTAATATTATTATCAGATTCAATTTTTATTATTTCGAAGTTAAAATAATCATTTGCAAATAGTTGTAGATAGTCATTATTTTGCTTATAACAAGGTCTTATTGTAACTATTAAATTTATAGTGATAACATTTTCCATTTGATTTAGATATTCAATGTCTTCTTGCAGTAGCATGTTATAACAACCAACATATATATTTATTGCTTTCATATTTTGTGGTATACACATACTAATTATTAAATTTAAATCAACCAGACTACACTGATCAAGTAGTTTTATTAATTGTATTAAGACTTTTTCTTCTGTACTTGAAACATAACTATATGTTTTATCTTTTTTACATTGTTGTTTTTCATTTTTAATTATTTTTTTTATTAAATATTTAGATTTTATTATATCAAACTTTTTATTAAAATTATTTTCCATAATAAATGAAAAAAATTGTTTTGAATTATTTACACATATTTTGGTTAATATCTTAAAAAAGCACATTTTAACAATTGATATTTCATTATTTTGTTGATTAAATGAAATATGAAATTTAAATTCATTTATATCTTTATTATATAAATAAGATAAAAGCTCTGTTTTACCAGAATATTTATCTCCTAAAAAAATTATTAATGAATTCTTATCATCCTGTAAATATGAATTGATTCTTAAAGAAATTTTATCATAATATTTCATATACAATTTTCCTCATTTATGCACACTAAACTTTTATCTATCGGGTCATAGGGGACGGTTCTCATTGGCCATTTCATTATATCTTTTAACACCGTTAGTCTTGTGGTTGGCGATTTGCCACATAGAACCGTCCCCTATGGCGTACAGCTGAGTTAATTATGAATTTTTAATTTGTGTTTAAAAGTGAGTACCAAATCAGATTTGTGGAAGATCAGACAATCTAATCATAGGTGGGTTAGTTAAAGAATTAATTTCGCCTAATCTTTTTATAATTAATCTGATACAATCCTTAACCCAGGTTTCTTCCACCCCGGTTAGTGCAATAAATTGATTATCTTTTCCTTTCCTTGCAGTTGTTCTATCTCCTCTTTCAGAAGTTAAATCTCCTAACTTATCTAAAACACCTCTTTCGATGTAATACGTTGTGGGAATTTTACCCCTGGTTCCTGCTAAAGCTTCTAGCCGGCTAAGGCAAAAATATGCCATACTTAATAATTGCTCTTTACCTTCAACATACATGTTATACCGGAACCATAAAGTTTCTACTTCAGGATCCAGAATAAAGTTGTTAGGGGGTATTGGATATGTTCCTCTTGTAACATGAGCTTTTATTTCAGAATTACACCCCGCACTAACATGAATACTTGCACATATCATTTTAGGACCTGACGATGGCAGTTCTTCTTTAATAATGTCAGCATTCTTAAACTCAAAGTGGAATTCTTCCCTGTTATAAAGTAGTGCATAGTCTATCTCCCAAGCTCTTAATAATGGATCAATAAAATCACGAGCTGATTTTATGTCTGAATAATGTTGTTTTAATTTACATTTTAAGGTGTTTTCATCTAAACTGAACTTATATGTAGGCTGGTCATATTCAACTCTTTTACAATTTTCAAATGAAACATTCTCCACTGTTTTGAGAGTATAGTAGATTGCATTAATATGTGGATACTCCATAACATTTTCTCCTTTTATAATTTATTAGTTCATGATAAATAAAATCAAATTGTTTTTATATAATTTTGGTATTTAAAATAAAATTGCTGTTAAAATATTTTTTCTCTGTATCAATAAAAATCAGACTTCAATCTCTTCTTTTCAAAAGATGATTGCAGACCTATACTTGAGAAAAGTTGCTTTAATTGGTTATATACTTTAGTAATATCATTTAATTAAAATCCTGATATGAATATCATGCGAAAACCTAAATCAAGATCCTTGATTATTTTACAGTTTACCAAAGGCATCTTCTTATAATAAGTAGGCATTTCAATCAAGTCATTTTCTCTAAATCAATTTTCTTTTATAATTCTTTACAATTACGACTTAAAAAACAAATTGTTAACATATGACAGTGATGTATAAGAATTGTATTCATCAATAACTAAATATAAGTACATTTTAAGCTTGTCTTTAAACGAGCTACTACTTGAAGTATTATTCGTATACATGTACAAAAGGCCAAATGGAACTAGTGAAGTATTAAATGTAATTTTATTAAAAAAATCATGTTCGTCTTCTATATTTTTTATATAATAAGGCTCCAACCTTGTCCAAATCTCATCAAGTTCATCAGTAATCCTTGAAATGTATTGTAATTTTTTAAATTTTTTTAGAGCTTCATTACTAAATTTATATCCCATAAATAATGAAAATAAATTTGGAATCACCGGTTTTTCAATGAAGGTTCCATAGTTAAATGTTGTACAAGATAATCTGATAAAATCAGCATCATTAGGTAATTGTAGCACATGCAAAGGGGTTGCATTTCCTTTTTTGATTTCATCATCACTGATAGATGTATCAAAAAGGTCAATTCTACCTTTCTCTCGGAAAGATAATTCACATCTATATGCCTGCATTGTGCTATAAAGAAATGAAAGTCCTAAATCAGTCATAGCTTCACCAATATTACCAGATCGAGATGTACGTTGTAATGGTTTTGTTTTACATTCTATCAAAATAACTAGTTTATCTAAAATTAGTATTCCATCAGATTCATATACTTTATTGTTATACAAATACTTGCCTGTGTAAACTTCTGTATAAGTAGCATCAAATAATCTTTTCCTTACTATATTTTCAAATGTTACACCAATATTAGGGAAATTCAAAATCTTCATTGTTTTATCATATAGACCAAAACATTGTATCGGAGGTAACGGTAAATAACATGTTAGGTCACACTCCTCTCTTATTGGTATTAGCCACTCAGAATCAGATGTTATGCCATCCATTTTTAATGGATGGTCATATGTTTGATTGAGTGAGCCTGAGGCTACCATTTTCTCAAAGTATTTAATAATAACATCATTATTAATTTTATTATCTTTATTTATAATTTTTAATATGTCCGACGGAGATATCGAAAGCTTTGCATCTTTACCTTTTTCAATTTCTTTTATTGAATATTTGATTATAGACTGTGAAATTTCTAAAAACTGTTCCGGTAACATCTCAAATTTCTCAACAAAGAGCTCTTTATTATCGTTTATGATAGCACTTAAAAGGAGAAGTACGCTTTCCGGAGGATATTGAGTATCTTTATATAAAGAGTCGTAATAAATAATTTTCTTAAGATATTCAATAGGATTATCCATAAACATAAAAGCATATTTATTGTCAACTCTATTATCATTAAGAATTTCCACAGCTTCTGTTAATCTAAAAATTACTTTAGGTTCGAATTTCCCACGACCTCTAATAATATCATACTTACAACTTTTATCAGTATCCACTTTTAAAGTAAGGAATAATAAAAATTTTAAAGAAGGTATTTTATTTCTTATTAATCCATCTTCATTACTATATTTATCTCTATATATAGATATGAGAATTTTCATAAACTGACTTGATCCATAGCGAGCTATTCTGTCTTCGATGCGTTTAATTAAATCTACTGTAATTATAGATTTGTTAATTATTTTACCTTCCCAAATTTCAGTATTGCTACATAATGTCTCTACTTCAATCATATTTTGAGCAAACCTAACTTGCTTTGGAAAATTATCTTCACAAAATTCAATAATAGCTTCACCCCTAAAACCTTCATAGGGAAATATACATAGATACCATACACTTAGCTTAAGAAACTTTCTAATTTTATATAGTTTCAACTTATTACATTTTGAATTATCGTGTAATTCATCAAATGAGCAAACACCTTTCAAAATATAAATAAATTCTAGCTCTCTTGATACATCCTCATTATATTTATAATTTCTATACAAGAAATGTATCATTAAATTACTAATTGCTCCATCTACTTCTGATTTTTTTAGATTGCAAGAATTTAATATCTCTTGAATATCAGTCTGTATTTTACCTTTGATATCACCTTTATTCCATGCATTTCTATTCTCATTTGACAGACCAACAAGTTCATATAATTCCTTTAAACTAATATCCTTATTTATAGAATATGATTTGAGTGCCTTTGTAATTATCCTTGACATAGACATATTTATACCGCCTATTATTTTTAAATTTATTATAAATTATGCTGAACAAATTGAGTTTGATTCAATTTTCGTTATATCAGTAGTAATGTTTCCTTTAACTCCTGAAAATTGCACAAAACCATCGGGATGGATTGATAATTTAACTTTGTCATCTGCAGTATATTCTACATTTTCGTTTCTGCTGATGTACTGTTTCCCTAAACTGTAGTCAACTTCTAATTTGGATAACAGCCCTTTTTTAACTGTATGATATGGCGCAAAATTACGAAAACCGCCATCTCCATAAAATGCGACCTTTATTACTTTAAAAGCCTTTTCTTTTTCATAAAGTAATAGAGTAAACTTTTCTTCCATGTGCCCTCCTTATGCATTCGCAACAAGGATAGATAAATACAATCAGTCTCAGATATAATATAATTTAAATATCCAAATATTCGATTTGTGAATTTCGTATAATTGCAAATAACCTGCTACTGGCCGATATTTCATTATTCACCAAACTAGAAGTTCATTTTATAACTTTATATTTATTTTGCTTTCCGAATTCATTTATATCTTTTGACATTTCGGACAATAATATATGCTGCCGCCCATGTATGCTTCTTTGATTATTGTGGTGCCGCATATTTCACATGGTTTGTTGGCTGTGTTTTTGCTTAGTTTTGTTATGTAGCTGCCTGGTTTTCCGAACAGATCTTTTTCGGTGTCCCTGCCGACTTGTTCTATCATTTCTTTTAGGGTAGTTTTAATTGAATTATAGAGGAGTTCTTTATCGCTTTCGGTAAATGATGAAACTTTTTTCTTTGGATGTATTC
>JARDZP010000096.1 GCA_029240795.1 Haloplasmataceae bacterium
TTTTTTTAAATTCACATTTACTTCAAATCTATGATTTTGTTAATATATATGTTATGATATAATTATTAATCCAACCAGTAGTTGGATAACAAATGTTACATTCAACTACTCCGTTATTACATTTATAAGTGAATTTATATATACTATTATTAACAAGGAGGAAACAAAATGTTAAAAATCAACGAACAAATCATAATTTTAAGAAAAAAGAAAGGATTAACACAAGAACAGTTAGCACAATTACTAGGAATTAGTAATCAAGCAGTTTCTAAATGGGAAAGCGGTTTAAATTGTCCAGATATCATAATCATTCCAACATTAGCAGAAATTTTTGGAGTGTCAATCTCTGAACTATTTGGAGAGGAAATTAAGTCTCAAAATAATATGTTGATTGATTTTCAGTCTAATGATGAATTTAAAATAGTTGTAATGAAGGGGAATAAAGTAATTGATTATTCTTTATTACCAAATGACATGAAAGAACAATTGAAAAAAAGGACTTTCGAATTAAAAGGTGATTGTGGAAGTGTTGAATGTTATTGTAATGTTAGTATTACAGGAAACGTGAATGGTAATATAGAAGCAGGTGATTCAGTTTCGATAAATGGCAATGTTGGTGGAAATATCGAGGCTGGAGATAATGTCAACTGTGGAGATGTTAAAGGAAGTGTAGAAGCTGGAGATAATGTCAACTGTGGCAGTGTTGGTGGTAATGTTGAAGCAGGCGATAATGTTCATATTAATAATAACTAAGAGAAAAATAAATATCTATTTTTTAAATATTAAAAAGAATAATTCGTAAGATATAATTGCGAATTATTCTTTTTTGTCTACTTTTTAAATTAACATTTTGTTAAAAAATAGTAATTATTAGTTAAGTGTGAGTATTTGGTTTTTAAATCCATTCAAATAATTTTCTATGAGCAGTAGAAATTGGAATTAATTCTAATTCCTCTTTTGATAACCATTTTAGATGATTAGGTAATTCTATAAAAGTTGATACACTTGACTTATAAACATTCATTAACCAAATTCGATGAGTAAAAATATGTTTGACTTCTCCTAATCTATATCCTTTTTCTAATTCTATATTATAGTGCTCAAGTAAATAGAACTTTAAATCTTCAAATTCAAAGCCTTCAACTTGAACAAATTCCCACATGTTCGCTAATAATCCTTGATCAGGTCTTTTTCTCATTAAGTACTGATTCCTATTATTTATGATTATTCCTGTGATGAGAGGGACATTAACCTGTTTAGTTTTTGAACTTTTAAAGGGTAATTGATCATCAACTCCACCATTATAAGCTATACAATGTTTCATAACAGGACAAATACTACATTTTTGTCCTTTTGGTTTACAAATTAATGCACCTAGTTCCATAAGACCTTGATTAAAATTTGATGGTGTTTCTATCGGTATAATATCATTTATGATATCCTCAAATTTGATTTTGGTTTTAGTAAGTGCAACATCATCCCAAATAGTTAAAATTCGACTCATCACACGCATTACATTACCATCAACTGCAGGAACTGGCTCATTATAGGCAATTGAACTAATTGCTCCCGCTGTGTAACTACCAATTCCTTTAAGTTTAATAATTGACTCATAATCTTTTGGAAATTGGCCACTGAAATTTTCTACAATCATTTTAGCAGCTTCGTGAAGATTTCTTGCCCGGAGGTAATACCCAAGGCCTTCCCAAGCTTTAAGTACTGTTTCACTAGAAGCACTTTCTAGAGCAACTACATTTGGAAACAATTCCATAAAACGATTAAAGTAAGGAATAACAGTATTTACTTGGGTTTGTTGTAACATAATCTCACTGATCCATATTCTATATGGATCACTATTTATTCTCCATGGTAAATCTCGTTTATTAACTGAATACCAATTTATTAAATCTGATGCAAATCTATCTTTATTAAATGTTATCATTTTAATACCACCTTACTTTAATAAGTATAACATATCTTAATTTACAATTTATACAAACTATTATTATTCTGAACCTAACTTTGGTAAAATTGGGTGAAGAAAAATTATAAGGCTTAATTTCAATGAAATATCGAAATTAAGCCTTATTAATTTATTTTGTTTATCTGTCTACATTCCAGTATATAATGATAAATTACTCATTATATTATTCAAAATCAACTACAGTTTCTTTTTCATCAGAAACAGTACAAGCTTCCATTAACTTTATAACTCGGAGAACTTCTGAATTTTTAACTATTATTTCTGCTTTGCCTTCAATAGTAGCAATAACATTACGATAATATTCTCTTAATTCAGACTTTTGTATAGGTAATTTTTCTTCAAAAATAGTATTATCTTGACGAGGCGCCATTGTTTTTGTAATGCCTGATGCAGCTCTAATAGGAACAGCATCTTTATCTTCCCAATTCTTAACTCTTACAATCTTACCATTAAGATCCCAACCATTAATAACTGCAGATCCATTGATACCTAAAACATACCATCTAGGTAGACTTATAAAATTGCTTGTCCCAACTTCTAACAGTACAGTCAAACCACTTTCAAAAGTCAATATAATCCTAAAGCCATCGTCTACTAATTCATTGGTTACATGTGTGAACTTACAATAGACCTTTTTAACCTTTTCATCAATCATGAATAATAATTGGTCTATAATATGCACACCCCAGTCTAGAAGCATTCCGCCACCATGTTCTTTTTCTTGTCGCCAATCACCTGGAATACCTCTTGAACCGTGTACTCTTGATTCTATTGAATAAATTTTACCTAAAGTATTTTTATTATAAATCTCTTTGATAGTTAAGAAGTCCTCATCCCAACGTCTGTTTTGATGAACAACGAATAACTTACCTGTTTCTTTTTGTACTGACATAACTTCTTCAAATTCTTTGCTATTCATCATTGCAGGTTTCTCACAAACTACATTTTTTCCAGCTCTTAATGCTTTAATTGAAATTTCTTTATGTAAATCATTAGGAGTTGCAACTAAAACGATATCTACTTTTTTATCATTTAATAAATCATCAAGACTTTCGTATACGTGTTCATTATTTTCTTTGGCAAATTGTCTTCTACTTTCTTTGATATCATATATACCAACAACAGTAATTCCTTCTATCGTTTTAACAAATTCTCTATGCCAATTTCCCATTCCTCCAAGTCCTACTATTGCTAATCCATAATTCTTATTAACCATTTATTTCTACTCCTTATTAATTAAATTAGAATATTTATTCTATAATATTATAAATCAAAAGTTTTAATGTTACTAGGTATTTTTAATAAATTACATATTTATTTACCTTTATAATCAATTTGATATTATCTACCCATTTAATCAAAGGTTCTTTACGAAATTTGGAATTATCAGTCAATTGAAGATATTAAATCATAAGATTAATTTTCAAATCATATCTAATTATTGTATAATAAGGTATATGATTTTTAGAGGAGATAAACATGAACAATAAAAAAGCCATCAGAAATATCGGAATAGTCGCTCATGTGGACGCTGGTAAGACTACTTTATCGGAACAATTGTTGTATAAAGCTGGTGCAATTAGAAACTTAGGAAGAGTGGATTATGGGACTGCACATACTGATTCTATGACTATAGAACGAGAACGTGGTATTTCAGTTAAATCTGCTGAAGGTTCTTTTCATTATAAAGGGATAGAAATCCACTTAATTGATACTCCAGGTCATATTGATTTTGCGGGAGAAGTTGAACGATCTTTAAGAGTATTAGATGGTGCAATTGTTGTGATTTCAGCTGTCGATGGTGTTCAACCTCAAACAGAGATTTATTTTAATGCATTAAAACAACTTCAAATTCCAACATTAATATTTATCAATAAATTAGATCGTATTGGTGTAGATATAAATAAGTTATTGTTAGATATAAAATTAATCTTAACCAAAGATTTAATTTCGATGCAAAAGGTGTTTATCCAGGATGAATTGATTGAATTAGAATCTAATTTAGATTTGATCGAGTTTGTTAGTGAACGAGATGATTATATTCTTGACTTATATTTGAATGACAGACAGGTAAATCAATATGAACTAACTAACTCTTTAAAGTCTATTATAAAAAACAGTCAAGCTTATCCCGTTTTTTATGGTAGTGCTCTTAAGGATATAGGAATAGAACCTCTGATGGATGGAATTATAAAATTATTACCTGAACCAATAGGTGATGACGACGATGAATTATCAGCTGTTATATATAAAATTGGTCGTGATAAAACATTTGGGAATGTCGCTTATGTAAGAATTTACAGTGGTTCTATCAAAAATCGTGATGATATATATAATTATACAAAAGATCAACATGAAAAAATCGCTCAAATTAAGAAATTAAATGGCGTAAAGCTTGTTGATATTGGTGAAGCTCAATCTGGAGAATATGCATGTATTGCTGGACTGGTTAATTCCTCAATAGGAGACATATTAGGAAACCCAGTAAAAGTCCCTCAAGCGGCATCTATCGCTAAACCATTACTTACCCTTCAAGTTCATCCCAAAGTAGAAAATGAATTGATGCAGGTTGTAGAAGCATTTAAAGAGTTAGAAGAAGAAGATTCCTTACTCATGATACAGTGGATTAGAGAAAAACAAGAAATTCATATTCAAATTATGGGAATGATTCAGATAGAAGTGCTCCAAAGCATATTAAAAGAACGATTTAATCTTGAAGTGTCTTTTGGATCTCCATCTGTCATATATAAAGAAACTATATCTGGTGTAGGATATGGATTTGATGCGTATACAATGCCTAAACCCTGTTGGGCTATCATAAAGTTTAAAATGGAACCATTACCAAGAGGTAGTGGTCTTGTATATGAAAGTATCGTGAACGTAAATCAAATAAAAATTAATTATCAAAGAGAAGTCGAGAGAAGGGTACCGGAAGCATTAATTCAAGGGTTATATGGATGGGAAGTTATTGATGTTAAGATTACTTTAATGGATGGTGAATACCATTACATGCATACTCATCCTGGTGATTTTATTGTCGCAACACCAATGGCCATCATGGATGGGCTAAGAAGTATCGGAACTACTCTTTTAGAGCCTATCCTCAAGTTTAGAATATCTACTCCAGAAGATTGTAGTGGCAAAATTATAGGAGATATTGTGAATATGCGTGGTGAATTTGAAACTCCTACCATTCGCAATGGTATTTTTACAATTGAAGGAAAATTACCGGTTTCTACATCTTTAGATTTTCCTGTGAGACTTGCTATGTTATCAAGAGGAAAAGGAACCATGACTTGCACATTTTTTGGTTACAAACCTTGTCGATTAGAAGATGGCGCTATTCGAGATCGGGTAGGCATTAATCCACTTGATCGTGCTAAGTATATTTTAAGTATTAGAAATGCGTTATAAGAATGAATTTGCTGAAGAACCACTCTACTTAATATCACAAGATATTAAGCATGATTTCAGACAATATCTATACAAAATTCCAAACCAATTTTTACAAATAATAAAAGAATATTTTTCAATTATTAAATTGCGAAATATTCTTTTATTGTTTTTTATTGTTAAAATACGAGAATATTGGGTAAAAAGTTGGAGTAAAGTAAAACAAACAAAAATCTCCTTGAAATGAGTTTGAGTGATTAATTATAATTAATACACTAAAAAAAACAATATCATTCATAGCAGAGCCAAATAATATAATAAAAGGGTAATGTTGCCACTGACAACAATTCTAATACTGGGAGGTTTGAGTGTACATACCTTTACTTCCTAATCTACAACTTTTTCTCGTCTTTAGTACTAATTTTCTTCTTTTTATCATGTTTTCTAAAGTAATAAACTCCATAAACTGCAGGAGCAATAACAATAGTCCAAGGAACGAGAGTAGCCAATACTATAATGAGTATATCAAAAAAAGTTACAAGTGATGATAATCCATCGGAAAATGCGTTCAAAATTCTACGTCCAATTGGTAAAATATCCGAATCCTTTGAATAATAAAGGTTGAGTCTAACTTCACTATAGTCGACAAGACTATCAAACTGATTAAGTTCACCTTGTAATTTCCCAATTTCAATATCGATTTCGGAAAATCTGTTATTAATCAATATCATGTCCGATAATGAGGCATCTACATAAAGTTCAAGAAGTCTTTCACGTTCTGTTTGATATGTAAGTAACAAATTAGATTTATCTTGATATGTTAGGGAAATATCTGTAGCTGTTTTGTTAAAATTCGATACATCATAGCTTTGAGTAATTGAATTTATAAAATCATCCAAACGTTCAGTCTTGACACGAATAACCAAACTCGCTCTATTTTCAGAAATTACTTCTGAATCTAACCACTCATCATCATAGAGCTGGTCCTTAATTTTAGTAACACTTTCCGTAAGGTTATTAGTAGTTAGATCCGCATTCACCTTATAGATAATTTTACGAATGGGAGTTGAGTTTTCTAACTCTACTAGTGTATCTTCAGTTTCATCACTTTGATCAAAGCCTTCTCTTTTACTTTTACATCCAACTAAAATCAATAGACAAATCAATAAAAAAACAAATGATAATTTAATTTTGTTATTCATAATGTCCTCCAATTTTTTATTTTCATAGTATCACAAGTTTATTTGAAAAAATGTAATATAGCTTTTATATCTCCCTGTTTAATACCTTCAACTATAGCACACTACTTCGCTTATGGGTTCTACATTAACTTGAGAGTATCTTTTAAACTATCAAGATACTTCATATCTTCTTTTGTAATTTCAAAGTCGACATCAGCATTCTGTAATATATATTCTTCATGAGTTGATTTAGGTAATGGTAGAACTCCTCTTTGAAGAATATATCTTATACAAATTTGAGGTAAAGTAGTATTGTACTTTCTTGCAATTTCTTCGACTTGTTTATTATTCAATATAGCACCAGTAGCTAGTGGCGAGTATCCTTCTACTAGAATATTATTATTTTGACAATAATTAGTGATCTCTTCTTGTGTATTTCCTATAAAAAATCTGATTTGATTCACCATTGGTCTAATATTACAATTCTCTATAATTGAAGTTAAATTTAATACGTTAAAATTTGAGACACCGATTGCTTTACAACGCCCACTCTTATAAATCTCTTCCATTGCTTTCCATACATTAATATTTTCTTTAGTGTAATCTGCACCCATTTTATTCCACGGCCATGGAGCGTGAATTAAATAGAGATCAATATAATCTAGTTTTAATTTACTCATTGTTTCTTCAAAAGATTTTAAAGCTCCTTCATAAGTTTTAATTTCAGCTGGTAGTTTTGATGTTACAAAAATTTCACTTCTATCAATTTTTGAGTCTCGAACTGCTCTTCCTACGCTTTCTTCATTTCCATAAGCTCTGGCAGTATCAATGTGTTTATAACCATTTATTAATGCAAATAAAGTAGAATGATATGATAATTCACCATTAGGTATTTGCCATGTTCCAAATCCAATTTTTGGAATCTCAACACCATTTTCTAATCTAAATTTCTCTGTTAATATTTTCAAATATTTATCCCCCTTAATTTTATGATAATTTAATTGTAAATGTAAGAGTTACTTTAAGTCAAGGCAAAAACAAATGAATTTTAAATAATTACTCATAAAATTTATTTTATGAGGTATTTCCATGAATTGTAAAAACTAAATCCTATTACACATCTATTTTATGTTCTATAAAAAATCCTTTAGTTCTTCCATAAACTAAAGGAATATACATTACTATACTAGTATTGAAAAAATTATTCTTGTGAAAAAGAAAATCTATTGTATTCAGACAGCAACACTCTCTTTTTTAACGGATTCCTTTTGAGGTATAAAAGAAATCCATTTCACTCTCATTATTAATATAGTTGTAATGATCGCAGCAACATAATTTGAAAAAAGATTGCCCCAAAATACTGAATAAAAACCGAGATATTGTTCAGTTAACAAAATAAAAACATATCTTAAAAGCCAAATTCGTAAGA
>JARDZP010000097.1 GCA_029240795.1 Haloplasmataceae bacterium
ACATATTTAGAGGAAACTTTGCTAAAACAGCAATATCGATTTTAAGTCTAAATATTGTATTTTTAATTTTAGATATTAGGTTTTTTATACAATTTCTCTCTATATTTGCACTAGTAATTATATTTTTTTACAATAATAAAAAAGGCAGAAGCATTAAATATTTATTCTATGCATTCTATCCACTACATTTAATATTGTTATACTTAGTAAAAGAATTTCTAAAAGAAGGATGAGTAACATGAAACGTAATATAAAATTAACAATTGCCTATGAAGGTACAAAATATCTTGGATTCCAAAGATTAGGTGATAGTGAGAATACTATTCAAGAAAAATTAGAAAAGTGTTTATCACGCTTATTAGAAGAAGAAATCCTCGTAATAGGAGCATCAAGAACAGACGCTGGAGCGCATGCATTAGATCAAATCGTTAACTTTCATACATATAACCAAATGGAACTAGATGATATGCTTGTAAACATAAATAAATTCTTACCTGAAGATATTATTACAAGTAAAATTGAAGAAGTATCAGATAGTTTTCACAGTAGATATTGGGTAGATAAAAAGACTTATTTATATCGAATCTATACAGGTGTCGTACCTCCATTATTTGAAAGAAAGTTTGTCTATTTTTTAGGAAAAAATTTAGATATAAATAAAATGAAAAAAGCATCACAATTATTAATTGGAGAGAAAGACTTTCAAGGTTTTAGTAGAAAAAATACTAAAAAGAGTACTGTAAGAAATATTTATAATATTGAATTCAAAGTGATAGATAATGAATTACAATTATACTTTACTGCTGATGGCTTTTTATATAATATGGTCCGAATTCTCGTAGGAACTTTAATTGAAATTGGCCTAAATCAACGTGAAATTGAATCAATTAATGAGATATTTGCTAATGGAGTTCGAGCTGAAGCTGGATACTTAGTACCTGCATCAGGTTTAGTATTATTTAAAAATCATTTTAAGAATTAGAGAGAACTCATCTTTGATAAATTTGGCTTAAAAAACCTGATCACTCGATATTTATCTTTGAGATAATTGATCAATGAAGTTATTAAATTAATAAAGGATGATAAAATTGAATATAAATATTGAACAAACTATCAAGAATTTAGAGAATAATAACATTAGGTGTATTTTCTTGAATGATAGTAAAAATATTTTTAAGGTAATTGATAATTTAATAAATGATAAGTCAATTGTTGGTATTGGAGGCTCTAAGACATTAATGGATTTAGGCTTTGTTGAATATTTACGAAATCGAGATCTTGATTTTTTAGATAGATATAAAGAGAATATAGATGCTTTGGAGCTAAAGCAAATATTTCGTAAGTCTTTTTTTGCAGATTATTATCTCACTAGCTCCAATGCGATTACTGAAGCTGGTGAGTTATTTAATATTGATGGTCGAGGAAATCGAGTCGCTGCGATGTTATATGGACCAGATCAAGTTATTATTGTCGCTGGTGTTAATAAAATTGTAAAAGACGTTTTTGAAGCTTTAGAACGGACTAAAAAAATAGCTGCACCATTAAACGCTGTAAGGTTAAATATTAAAACTCCTTGCGCAAAAACATTAGCATGTGTCGACTGTAAAAGTGATGATAGAATCTGTCGAGACTATGTTCTCATTAAAAAACCACAAAAAGGTCGGTTTACATTAATTTTAATTAATGAAAATTTAGGTTACTAACGTATGAAATTCATACGTTTTTTTTGTTTTTTTGTAATCATTAATGTTATTTTAAGTAAACACATTCAAATTTTTAATTTTTCTTAATTTTTGAAGATAGAAAAATGTCGATTAAATATTTAAATATAAAAGCTTTTCTATTTTAGAAAAGCTTTTATAATTTAGATAATACTAATCCACATTATGATATTTAGTTTCAATCAATTTTACCACTAAATGTGCTAAAATATGTCTTTCTTCATCGTTTCCGACTTCCCATAATTCTTTTAATATACGTTGTTTAGGATTTTCAGGATCAACATTATCGGCTAAAAAATCGCCAACTTTTTTAGCAATATCTGTAATGGTATCTTCCTTCATACCCATTTTTTTTGAAATGTGAACAGCCTTATGCAAAGCTTCTGTCCATTTATCAAAGTTTTCAATTGTTTTTACATTTTCAAAATCCATACTAAAACCTCCTATTATTTATTTTGTTTCTTATTACGAAAGTTATGTTAAGTATTAAGGTTATAATATTGCCTTTTTTATACATAATAATAATAGTAGGTGTATGAAATGAAATTGTTTAAGGAGCTTAAAAACATAAGACAATTGAAAATAATTATACAAATAGATCAAAAACTACAAAAATATACTATATATAATGTCGTGAAAGAAGTCATCTCTATCTTACATAAAAGAGAGGTTGGATTATTACCATCTTATATTGCTTATTTCATTCTTTTGTCATTTATACCCATTATTTCGTTAATTTTTGATGTAGTATCATTAATTGTTAAAAGTAATGAAAATATCATAAATATTCTAGCCGATGTTCTTCCAAATAATGTTTATGGTATTACAGTCTTATTATTTGAACATAATACAAGAAGTTGGGAACTATTAACTATTTCCAATATTACATTATTATTTCTAGCATCTAGAATCTATTCAGCATTTTATCGTAGTTATTTAATTATTTTTAATGCTGAACATCATCCCCATTTTATTAATGATAAAATAGTCGCAATCATTAATACCCTACTTTTAATAGTATTAATCTTTATTTTAACTATTTTTACAGTATTAAATAGTTATATATATAATTATGTAAGTAATAATCTTGTTGAGTTAAATCTTTTCGTTGTAAATTATTTTAATATAATTCTTTCCATTATTATCATGCTTGTGATTGTTACGTTTTTAATGTACTCTGTACCGAATATTAAACAAAGAATTAAGGATGTCTTTTTAGGAGCTTTATTTGTAACATTAGGATGGATAGCTGCTTCATTTATATTTAAATATTATGTAGATAATTATGCTAATTATCAAACTGTTTATAAAACATTTGCGACAGTGATTGTTTTCGTTACTTGGATTTATTTAATTTGTTACATTTTAATAATTGGAATTGCGATCAATAAAGCTAATTCAAAAATTACCAGAAATAAAAAACCTAAGAATAGATAAACTATAATTGAATACAAAAAGGGAGTGAACTGAATGAAACTAAGTCATAAAAAAGTGATAGGGTTCTTTTTATTTTTTATGATCTGTTTTTTATCAATGACCACAAACACAGTTGAAGCTTCATCTAGAAGTCTTGATACTAGAAGTTATGGATGGGGACTAAAATATAATGGAAAAGGAAAATTACCTGAAGCAGGAAAACAATATGAAAGTATAATTGCTAAACATAATGCTTTTTATATCGACAAAACAACCACTAAAAGAATATATCTAACTTTTGATGCTGGATATGAAAATGGATTTACTGATCAAATACTCAATGTACTAAAAAAACAAAGGGTAAGTGCTACTTTCTTTTTAGTTGGAGATTATTTAAATAAAGAAGAAGATTTAGTTAAAAGAATGGTTAAAGAAGGACACATTATAGGAAATCATACTTATAAACATCGTGATTTAACAAAGTTAAATAAAGCGGAATATAAAGAACAAGTTGAAAAGTGGGAACAACGTTACAAAGAGTTAATAGGCAAAGATCCTATGAAAATTATTAGACCTCCTGAAGGTACATTTAGTGATCAATCGTTACAATACGCTGATGATCTAGGTTATTATACAATCTTATGGTCATTAGCTTACTATGATTGGGATAAAGATAAACAACAAGGTTGGGAATACGCCTATAATAATGTCATGAATAAAATTCATCCAGGTGCAGTCATCTTAATGCACAGTACTTCAAAAGATAACGCAGATGCCTTAGAAAAGTTGATTATTGGATTAAGAAAAGATGGTTATGAATTTGTCCCAATTACTAAATTAATTATGTCAGAAAATTTATTTGTTAGTAACAATTAATATATAAACAAAAATGCACATTCATAAATGTGTATTTTTGTTTGTTGGAGGATAATGAATCAAAACCAAAATAAGTTTCTTAACTATGTGTAGAAATAATTGATAAAAAATGTTAAAATAAAAATGAATAAAATGAGGAGGTAATAAACATGATGATGAGGATGCGGAGATAGTTTTTTTAATCAATAATACAAAAAACTATAATTAAATAAATGGATATATAAAAATTTAAGGGGGACTAAAAATTAATGATAAATACATGTCAAAACTGTGGAGGATATAGTGTTGATAAAACTATTTCTGAAAATGGTAAACTAATGACTTGTAACTTATGTGGGTTTACACAACCAATTAAACGGCAACCCTTGTTCATAATAACAGGTGCTAGTGGTGTTGGAAAATCTACAACCTCTCGTGAACTTTTTGTAAGGAATTCTAATGTTATAACAATGGAAAGTGATATTCTTTGGTGCAATGCGTTTAATAATCCAGAAGATGATTACCGTGAATATCGTGAATTATGGTTAAGAATGTGTAAGAACATTTCACAAGGTGGAAAACCTGTAGTGCTCTGCGGTTGTTCTGTTCCCAAACAATTTGAAAATTGTAAAGAAAGAAGATATTTTTCTGACATACATTATTTTGCTATTGTATGTGATGATGAAACTTTATCAAAACGTCTTAAAAAACGTAATTGGGTAAATGATGAATACATTAAAAATTCTATTTCATTTAATAAATGGTTAAAGGAAAATGCAAGTATAACGACACCACATATGACTCTATTAGATAATACAAATTTAAGTATTATGGAATCATACGAAATCGCTAGTTCTTGGATAGAGAGTTTATTAAAATAAGATGAGATGTAAAAAATTTAATAGTGAATGGAGTATCAAAGTGTGCTACTCACGAATAGAGGCGTTGTATCGCTTGATTGTGACACTTCGATAAATATATGACGCCTGTAAATAAGTCACGCTAGCAGATACAAATAGAGATAATCGAGCACTACAAACTCTACATCTATTTTATCATTTATACTCGTTTTGTGACATCTTAAGATAAACTAAATGAAACTTTAATCAAAAAAACAATAAAAAGCGACGCTATTAGTCTAAAATTTTAAAATGATAACGTTATCTGCAAATATTTTCCTTTCATATCTTTATATTTATTGTATAATATAGTTATTAATATAGAAATAAATAATTTTTAAATATATATTAATTAGGGGCTGTTTTAAGCTCCTTTTTGAATGAATAGAGGTGATGTGTATGTTGACAGCACTATTTAATGATACTTTTATACCTAATATGAACAGTTCCACTGTAATCGTTAAAAACTATGCGTATTGGTTAAACAAAAAATATGGTGGAAGTCTGGTTGTGACTCCAAACGACATTAATTATCTAGATAATGAAGAGTTTGAAGTGTTAAGATATAAAAATATTAAAATAATAAGTAATCTAGCTGATTACAACATTAACCTTATCCATGCTCATTCGCCATTTAATTCGGGTATTATCGCATTAAAATACGCTAAAGAAAAACATATTCCCATTGTCGCTACATTTCATAATAAATATTATGAAGAATACTTTTTAAAATTTGATTTTTTAGCTAAACTAAAAGTAAAAAAACTCATTAATTTTTATAATAGAGTAGATTTATTATTTGTACCAAATAATCTGGCATTAGATACTTTAACAACATTTGGATTTAAAGGAAAAGCTGAGATTATTGAAAATGGAACTGATTTTATTTACAATGAAGTCAATAATCGTGAATACGTCAATCATAAACATGAAATAAATGATGAAACACGTGTCTTATTGTATGTTGGAAAAATAACATGGCAAAAAAATCTCAAACTATTATTAGAGACACTAGTAAATTTAAGAAAATTAAAACAAGATTTTCGAATGTTTTTTGTTGGTGATGGAAATGCTAGAGATGAAATGATTAAATTAGTGAATGAAAATAAGTTAAATAAATATGTAATCTTTACTGGAGTTATATATGATCGTAATTTGTTAAGAAAATATTATGAAAGAGCAGATTTATTATTATTCCCTTCTGTTAAGGATATTTCTAATCAAGCTGTGATAGAAGCTGCAGGGTTTAAAATACCATCATTATTAGTTAAAGACAAATTTTTATCTGGTAATATCAAAGATTATTTTAATGGGTATTTATCAGAAAACAATGGATTATCTTATGCACAAAAGATAATTGCATCATTAAATGATAAAAATAAAATAACTGTTGGTCATACCGCACATGAGACATTAGCTAAAAGTTATGAACAAATTGTTGATATTTTATATCAAAAATATTGTGAAGTTATAAGTTCGTTTAAATAACTACAAGAGGTGAAACAATGAAAGAAAATTTTCAAACACTGTTAACAATAAAAAGACTTGGAATAAATGGAGAAGGTATAGGCTATTACAAACGTAAAGCGGTATTCGTTGAAGGTGCTTTACCAGAAGAAGAAGTAATATGTCAAATTGAAAAAGAAGAAAATACTTATTTAGTCGCAAAAACTGTTAAAATTAAAACACGGTCAGAACATCGTGTAGATGCACCATGTCCTTATTTTGGAAGATGTGGTGGATGTCAACTACAACATTTAGATTATCAACAACAATTAAAACAAAAACGTGATATTATCGTTCAAGCTATGGAACGTTATTTACATAATTATGAAGAACTAAATATCGAACTTAAAGATATGATTGGTATGGAAGATCCTTATAACTATCGTAATAAAGCGCAAATGCCCGTTGCTTTTGATGGTGAAAAAGTTGTTACTGGTTTGTATGAAGCGAATACAAATAGATTAATCCATATTGATAAATGTATTATTCAAGATAATACGATTAATAGTATAATTTATTATATTAAAACTTTATTGATGAAATATCATGTCATGGTATTTAATCGCAAAATTAAAGATGGTAATTTACGTTATATATCAGTTAGATATATTAAAGATACGAATGAAGCACAAGTTGTTTTGGTTATAAATAATAAAGAGTTACAAAACATGAGTAAAATCGCAAATGAATTAATAGCTAAACATAAAGAAGTGGTTTCTTTTTATGTTAATGTCAATCCTGATATTCATACACATGAAATATTAGGTGCAGAATATATTCACATCGCTGGTAAAAAAACCATGGATGCGCTTATTGGTAAAAGTAAATTTATTTTATCACCACATTCTTTTTTCCAACTGAATTCAGAACAATGTAAAGTGATGTATGATATCATTAAAGAAACAGCGCAATTAAAGCCAAGTTATAATGTAATTGATGCCTATTGTGGAGCAGGTACTATTGGTATTTATATTGCTGATAGTGTTGGATCAGTTCGAGGTGTAGATATTACAGAACAAGCAATTAATGATGCTAAAAATAATGCAGCAATTAATGAACTTAAAAACACACATTTTGAATCTGGACATGCTGAAGAAGTTATTCCAAAGTGGATAGATGAAGGGTTTAAGGCGGATGTAATAATCTTAGACCCACCTAGAACAGGAATTGAGGCTAGTTTATTAAATGTATTACGTCGTGTAAAAATTAAAAAGTTAGTTTATGTTTCATGTAATGCTTCAACATTAGCTAAGGATTTGAATGAATTACGTAAAGTTTATCATATTAAGACAATACAACCCATTGACATGTTCCCACAAACAAGTCATGTAGAAGCTATCGTTTACTTAGTAAGGAAATAATTAGGTATATCATAATAAATTGTAAATCGTATAATAAATATGTGTTCCCTCAAACATCATAGGGTTCTTTCTCTACTTAGGGTAGAGAAAATTATAAAGTATGGCTATTCATTCGAATTACGAATAGCTCTTAAATTAAATCATTTAGATTAAAATCA
>JARDZP010000020.1 GCA_029240795.1 Haloplasmataceae bacterium
GAAATTTGCGTTTATCTTTATATTTAATAAATGCTAAGAAATCTCTCATATACTACTTTTTTCTCCTTTAATCTATTTGTATCTATAACAATCTTTAATTTCTCCAAAATCTGCGATTGGTAATCATCATCTATGGAGAATACTACATTCGTAATGTAAATAGGTGAATTTATACTCAACAAATTTATTATAATCTCTACCTGAATTTACGCCACCAAAATTGAGTTGTGCCTTTAAATCATTTTTTAATGGAACACTGATCGTAAACTCACTTGAAGGATGTCTTGTATCTATCTAGATCCTCGAACTTACACCCTCATCACTATTGTTCCCCAAAGGATAAAATATTTGCCCACCCTAAAATCATATTATTTATTAATTTTACGGTTAAAAATAACCCTTTAGGTAATTGTTTTAAAAACTCCTCTAAATAAAATATTCAATCGACTGAACCATTTATCCTACTCCAATTCTACATCCCATTTTTCCTCTCTAATTATAACACCTTTTTTAAAAAAATATAGTTTTTTTATTTATATATAGGATGAAATTGTTTACATAAAAAAACTGTTTCAAAGTACTTTGAAACAGTTTACAATTTTATAATTTTATGGCTTCAGGGTAGGTTACACCGAATGTTTCAACACTTACTTTTTTCATTACAAGTGGCGTTACCGGTTTATCATTAGCTCCTGTTTTAGTATTTGCAATTTCATCTACTACATCCATTCCTTCAACCACAGAACCAAACGAGGCATATTGTCCATCTAAATGTTGTGAAGCTTTATGCATAATAAAAAATTGAGAACCGGCTGAATTTGGCATTGATGAGCGTGCCATTGAAATGACACCACGAGCATGGACTAATTTATTTTCAAAGCGATTATCATTAAATTCGCCTTTAATACTGTATCCAGGTCCACCCATACCAGTACCTTTAGGATCTCCACCTTGAATCATAAAGTTTTTTATAACACGGTGAAATATTACACCGTTATAAAATCCTTTTTTTACTAATTCGATAAAATTATTTACCGTATTAGGTGCAACATTAGGGTATAATTCTACCTTAATTTGTTTACCATTATCCATTTCAATTGTTACAACTGGGTTATTTTCCATTTTTAAGTCTCCTATTCAAATAATTTTCCAATTTCAAATGGTTGATTCCCATTTAAAATATCTTTCATGTGTTGTTTTGTTTTACCTTCCATTTGAACTTCCATAATTTTAATACAAACTTCATCACCGGTAGTAACTAAGATCGCATCTGTGTAAACACGAATAATTTCACCAGCACCAGTATTATGGATTCTCACAACTTCTTCTGCTTTACATATTTTAATTCGTTTGCCTTGATACATAGTATAAGCAACTGGCCATGGATATAAACCTCTAATTTGATTATAAATATCACTACCGTCTCTAGACCAGTCGATCAATTCATCAACCGGTTTGATATTATAAGCGTATGTAGCCTTTGCTTCATCTTGAGTTGAGCGGTTATTCGTACCATTAATAATACTAGGTAATGTCTCCATTAACAATTCTGCACCCATCGTACTTAATTTTTGATGCATTGATAAAACATCATCTTTATACTCAATACTCATTTCACGTTGTGAAATAATATCTCCAGCATCCATTTTTGGACTCATATACATAATCGTAATACCTGTCGTTTTTTCTCCATCCATAATCGCTTTATGAATGGGTGCTCCACCACGATAATTAGGTAATAATGAAGCATGAACATTGATTGCTCCAAATTTAGGATAATCTAGTAAAACTTTAGGGATAATTTGTCCAAAAGCACACGTGATGATAATGTCTGGTTGCCAATTGATGACTTGTTCATATTCAAGTTTTATTTTTTCTGGTTGAAATGTCGGAATTTCAAATTTTTGAGCGAGCTGTTTAACAGGAGGGGCAGTTACAATTTGCTTTCTGCCTACTTTTCGATCAGGCTGCGTTACAACTCCTACTACTTCGTGTTCACTATCAATTAATGCTTGTAGAACGTTTAAAGAAAATTCAGGTGTTCCCATGAATACTATGCGCATTTTATTTCCTCCCATGAAATGTAAATAAACTACCGTTTTATCTATTATAATAAAAAGTTAGGGTACATATCAATAATAATATTAACTTTTTTATTATTATATGTAATTAAGATATTTTCTAGTGCTTTTTTTAAGTTGGGTTCATGTTTATATTTAATAATAATTTGAGTTTGAAACACATTATTAACCCGTTTTATTTGAGGTACAACTGGACCTAAGATGATCACTTCATTAGATAAGTTAGCTATTAGGTATTGTACAATTTTATTAGCTTCTTTCATAGCTTCAGAAAAGTTTTCATCAGTAACAACTATTTGTGTCATAAAATAATAAGGGACATATTTACCAATTTTTCGCAACTTCATTTCTTGATTAAAAAAGCCTTTATAATTATTCTCTGCAGCTAGAACAATACTATAATGTTCTGGATTATAAGTTTGAATAAAAACATCACTGTGATCTTTATGTCTACCTGCTCGTCCTGCCACTTGGGTTACTAGTTGAAAAGTTTTTTCACTTGATTTGTAATCTGGTAATTTTAAGACGGTATCAGCGGAAAGAACTCCAACTAAGGTAACATCTTCAAAATCTAAGCCTTTCGCAATCATTTGCGTCCCTAATAAGATATCAGCTTCTTTATGTTCGAATGCTTCAAGTAAACGTTCATGGTCTCCTTTATTTCCGGTTGTATCAACATCCATGCGAATAATTCTCACTCCAGGAAATAAGTTATATAATTCTTCTTCCACCTTTTCAGTTCCGTAACCAAAACCTTTTAAATGTTCACCACCACATTTAGGACATTTACTAATTTCTGTTTCTTCATAGCCACAATAATGACATTTTAATTTTTTCGTTGACTTGTGATAGGTTAGTGTGATATCACAATTTTTACACATGACCGTGTAACCACAACTACGACACATTAAAAAGTTATCATACCCACGCCTATTTAATAACAAGATGATTTGTTCATTTTTACTTAGTCTATCAATAATTGCTTTATATAATTTATCAGAAACAATAGAAAGATTACCATACTTATGCTCTTCAGTCATATTAACAATTTCAGCATGTGGTAGGTTCGAATTTGTTGCCCGTTTTGTTAATTCAAGTAAGTGATAGACTTTTTTTATAGCTCGTGCATAGGACTCAAGAGACGGAGTTGCACTTCCTAGGATTACGGTAGCGTGATGATTTTTAGCCCTATCCTTGGCTACTTCAACCGCATGATATTTTGGCATTTCATCTTGTTTATAACTTGATTCATGTTCTTCATCGATAATAATAATGCCAATATTCGTAAGTGGAGCGAAAACTGCAGAACGAGCTCCAACTACAACTTTAATGGTTTTACTACGAATTTTACGCCATTCATCATATTTTTCACCTAGAGATAAACCACTATGTAAAACTGCGACTAGATCACCAAAGCGTGCTTTAAATCTTTTCACAATTTGTGGTGTAAGTGAAATTTCAGGAACTAACATAATTGCTTCTCTACCTAAATGAATCACGTCTTCAATCACATTCAAATAGATTTCAGTTTTACCACTACCTGTAATACCGTGTAGTAAAAATACTTCTTCTTGAGCTTCTTTTATACTATTCACAATTTCTGTATATGCAAATTCTTGTTCATCATTCATTTTATGTCTAGGAAAACTGCCTTCATAATTAGAATAAGGATCACGATATACTTCATTTACGATCTCTTCTATGATTTGTTTATCAAGTAAAGTTTTATAGGTAGAATTTGATAAATTCAAATATTTCAATAATTGATTTTTTAAAATGGGTTCATTTAATGTTAACATGTATTCTATGACTTCAGTTTGTTTTTTAGCGTTTTTATTAATATGTTCACTAAAATGATTACTTAATAATACATAGGTATCATACTTAATTTTTAGTTTATCTTTAACTTCATAAATAATGTCTAGATCACCACTATTGATTAACTTCTTTACCAAAGCATAATCACTTTTGGCGATCATATCAAAATCAACTTCATTTTTCTTGTTAAAATATTGTATTAAAACATCTTGATTTGTAAGTTTAATCACTTTTTTGACATATTTAGCTTTAATTGCGGCTGGTAACATCGCTTGAATACAACTAATTAAAAAACTTGAAGTTTCTTCAGCCATTTTTATTGCAAGTTTTAGTAATTCTTCTGTTAGGGAAGGAGTAATATCTAATAAGTCAGAAATCATTTTTAAATCTTCGTTTTCTTCATTTTTAAGATTTACAACATAACCTAAAATTTCACGACTACCAAAAGGCACTTTTACGCGCATTCCCAGTTCAATAACCTCTTTGAATATTTCAGGCACACTATAACTAAAGGGTCTATTTACATTTTTTACTTTAACATCAACAATTACTTCTGCGATCAAATTATTACTCCTTTCTTATTATTAAGTTTTTATATATAAAAAAACCTTGAAAAGGTTTCTTTATAAACCTTTATCAAGGAATTAGTATTTTACATCTAATTTTCCTGCAAGTATTTCTTCTAAAGCTATTCCTACAGGTTTAACACTTCTTGGTTTATCCATTTGTACTTTAGATCCTGCTTCTATCTGTCTAGCTCTTTTTGCAGCTAAAATGGATAGTTTGTATTTAGAATCTACTACTTCTAATAATTTATCGATTGATGGGTAGCGCATGTTATTCCACCTCCAACATTTGCATATATCTATGGATAGAACGTTCTGTTTTGGCGTGTTCAGCACGAATAATCGCCATGATTCTGTCAGCCGCATTTTCGACTGTATCATTTACGACAATATAATCATATTTATGGGCCATATTGAATTCACGTTCTGCCTTTTCCATTCTTTGGTTAATAATTTCTTCTGATTCTGTAGCACGTTTAGTAATGCGATCTCTTAATGCTCTTTTACTTGGTGGTACAATAAAAATAAATACCGCGTCTGGCATCTTTTCTCTTACTTGCATAGCACCTTGTACTTCAATTTCTAAAACTACTTCTTTTCCAGCTACTAATCGATTTTCAACATAATCAATTGGCGTTCCATAATAATTACCAACAAATTCAGCGTATTCTAATAATTTTCCATCATTAATACGTTGTTGAAATTCGTCTCTATTTACGAAATAATAATCTATTCCATCAACTTCCCCTTCGCGAGGTTTACGTGTAGTCATCGAAACTGAGTATTCTAAGTTATGTTTCTCACGAGCAAATAAAGCTTTACGAACTGTTCCTTTTCCAACTCCAGAAGGTCCAGAGATTACGATTAATAATCCTCGATCGTTCAATTTCATTGAAATTCATCCTTTCAAGTTAAAACTTGATTTTATTCATTAATTTATAATACCATTTTTTAATGCATTTTTTAAGTACTTTTTAAAACTTTTTAAAACTTTTTTGATATTTTTTTATTTTTCTTTCAGTTTACTTTGAATTTACATCAATTTTTATGTTAAAATATAATATTAGATATAATTGAAAGAGATGATGTTATGGCATTCGATGGCGTTTTTACGCATTATACAACATTAGAATTAAAAAATAATTTATTAAATGGACGTGTAAATAAGATTTACCAAATTTCTGACTATGAATTAGTGTTTGTCATTAGAGCCAATAATAAAACACAAAAATTATTATTCTCGATAAATCCTAATTATGCACGAATTCATATTACGGAAAATGAATTTAATTATCCTCAGGAACCACCGATGTTTTGTATGCTTTTACGTAAACACATGGAAGGTGGAATAATAACTGATATTTATCAAAAAGATAACGATCGGATTGTTTTTATTGAATTTGAACATTTAAATGAAATTGGTGATAAAGATATAAAACAACTCATTATTGAAATTATGGGTAAACATTCTAATATTGTTTTACTCAATAAAAATACCGGCATCATTCTTGATTGTATTAAACATATTTCACCCTTTCAAAATAGCGTTAGAACACTACAACCTGGTGCTACATATATTTATCCACCTAGTAATGAAAAGAAAAATTTCTTTTTAGCTAGTCTTGATGATTTTAAAACCTTTAACTACACAGACCCAAATTTAAGTAAACAAATAGTAAATTATTTTGAAGGTGTTTCACCGCTACTTGCTAACGAATTAATCTATAATACAAGTATATACTTACCAGAAACATTATACACAAGTTATTTAAGTTTTATTAATAAATTAAATAATGAAATTAATCCAACCATCATGTATACAAAAAATAAAACCAATTTTTATTTAACACCATTAAACAGTATTGAAAATGTAGAAGAAATTAAAACGTTTGAAAGTATTGGTTCTATGCTTGATCGTTTTTATCTTAATAAAGATGAACATGAACGTATAAAACAACAAACTCAAGATTTAGAAAAGTACATAAAAAATGAAATTGATAAAAACTATACTAAAGTTGAACATTTAAAAACTGATTTATTAGTTGCTAATAATTATGATTTTTATAAATTATTTGGTGAATTAATTGTCGCTAACAGTTATCTGATCAATAAAGGCATCCATTCAATAGATGTTATTAATTATTATAATAATGAGAATATTACTATTGAATTAGATCCATTTTTAACACCCATTGAAAATTCACAAAGATATTATCAAAAATATCAAAAAGCAAAAAAAGCAATTGTTCATATCAATGAACAAATATTAAAAACGAAAGATGAAATTTATTATTTTGAAACACTTTTCGAGCAACTAAAGAATGCGAATATTGTTGATGCCTTAGAAATAAGACAAGAATTAGAAGAAGGTGGTTATTTAAAACGTAATATAACTAAAAAACGTAAAAATAAGAAACCACAATTTGAAACATATATGATCGATGGCATCGAAATTTTAGTGGGTAAAAATAATTTGCAAAATGAATATTTAACCCATAAATTAGCTGACAAAAATGATATGTGGATGCACGCGAAAGGTATGCCTGGATCACATGTTATTGTAAGAACGAGTGATGTGCTAACCGAAAACTTAATTCGTACTGCCGCAATGTTAGCAGCTTATTATTCAAAAGGACGATTATCTTCGAGTGTGCCAATTGATTATACGAGAATTAAAAACGTGAAAAAGATTCCAGGAGGAAAACCAGGATTTGTTACTTTCGATAATCAAAAAACAATTTACATCGACCCTGATGAAGATTTTATTTTAGCTTTAAACAAGAAAAAATAATTTTAAAAATTGACAAAAATTACTAAGTATTTCCAATTTTTACATAGGTAATTTATGAGTTAAAACTAAATTGTTAAAAATTAATGATGATATAAGTCATCATTTTTTTTGTATCCAAAATTGACAATTTTTAACCTCAGTTTTCGTCTTTTAAATCTTTAATATGTAAGCATAATATTTAATGCGATTTACAACTTACATGGAGGGAAAAAGTATGCTGCTAAAAGACGTATTAAAAGATGTGCAAATTCTTTATAAATCTAAAAATTATAATGATCAAATTAACATTGATTATTTAACTGAAGATACTAAAGATATCACAGAACAAAGTTGCTTTATTTGTAAAAAAGGTAGTAAAATTGACAGCCATGACTTAATTAATACTTTTACAACAAACCCAAGTTTAATTATCGCTGAAAGACAAATTGAAACAGAAGTTCCTTATATTATAGTTCAAGATACATTAAAATTATTACCCTTAATTTGTTTTAACTTTTATGAAAATCCATCAAGTAAATTAACCTTAGTAGGTGTTACTGGAACTGATGGGAAAACAACTACTGCTTTCGTAACTAAACAAATTATTGATAAATTCGCAGATTGTGCTTATGTTGGTACAAATGGATTTATCTATAAACAAAATTATATCAATAACAAGCTAACTACGCCTAAACCAATCACTTTAAATCATTTTTTAAAAAATTTAAATAATGATCAGATCAACTATGCTTCGATTGAAGTCTCTTCACAAGGATTAGATCTACATCGAGTCGATTATTTAAATTTTAAAGTAGCTATTTTTACGAATTTATCACATGAACATTTAGATTTTCACAAAACAATTGATAACTACTTTTTATCAAAACTTAAGTTATTTGAAATGCTTAGTCCTGATAGTTATGCGATTGTTAATATAGATGCAGCGCCTTATGCTAATCGAATTATCGAAACAACAAAAGCTAAGGTAATTACCTATGGAACGAGTATTGATGCAGATTTTAAAATAAGTAATATCAAAGTTTCACTTACAAGCACAACTTTTGATTTATTATCACCAAACGGTAATTATAAAAATATCAATTTAAATTTATTTGGAGATTATAATGTCTTTAATGCGACAGCCGCACTAGCAGCAGGATTGTCTTTAGGTTTTGAAGTGGAAAAAATGATTCCAATACTAAGTCATTTAGAAGCTATTGATGGAAGAATGGTACAAATAGATTGTGGACAACCTTTTAATGTAGTTGTAGATTTCGCACATACCCCAAATGCATTAAATTGTTTATTAAAAAATTTATATCAATGTAAACAAAATGATATATCGATTGTATTTGGCAGTGCTGGTGAAAGGGACGTAAGTAAACGTCCTAAGATGGGTGAAGTGGTAAGCAATTATGCCAATAATATGTATTTGACAAGTGAAGATCCAAAAAGTGAAGACCCACTTGATATTATTAATGACATATTAAATGGTGTAAAAGATTTATATAAAGTAAGTATTATCCCCAACCGAAAACAAGCCATTTTAAAAGCATTAGAAACAGCTCAAGTTGGTGATACTGTTGTAATAACAGGAAAAGGCAATGAAAACATCGAGGTATTTAATGGTTATATCGCAGCACATAATGATATTATAGTCGCAGAAAAATTCTTAAAAGAAAAGTATCAAGATCCATACACTTATAGTATTGCCAACATGTAAATAAAAAATTAAAAAAGAAACAATGATAAAAGTGTTTGATGCAACATAATTTTTCATTAAATGACACTTTTAGACTGTTGAACTGTTTAATTCATGAATAAAAAAGAGCATTTTCAAAATATTTCTTATGGAATGCTTCTAAAAATATATGAAAATCCTCCCACTACAAGCTATAAGTGAGAGGATTTTAGTATAATATTATTTCACTCTACCAAGCATAAGTTGTTCCAATAAAAAATGTTAAGTTAAAAACAAATATTAGCGCATACGATCAATGCACTTTTTTTCATTTGTTCACTTTTTCTTTAATGAATCATTTTTCATGACCAAGTTTATAATTAAACTCCTGGTAATTATTACCAGGAGTTTAATTGATTTATTTTCTTATTTATGAAGGGATTGCTTCAAGTTGTTGTGCTTTTGCAACTTGTTCAGCTTGAACAGTAACTACAAACGGTAATTTTAATCCTTCACCGAATGATCCATTATTATCGCCAAGCTCTACATCAACTGTATAAGTAATCCAAAATGTAGTAAGTTCACTAGGTTGTAATACAACAAATTTAGTTGACATTTCACTTAAAGGTGCATCATAGACAGCTACGCCTTTATAATTAATAAATTTAAATGAAATATGTTCATTAAGTGGATTTGTAACATCAACGAAAGTATTAAATCTAACTGCTAATGGAACAGATCCTACATTTTTTAATGTAATGATTCTTGTATCAGTTGATCCAGGTTGAATAGTTTTAGTAGTTTCAAAGAATCCAGTTGTAGTATATTCTTCTAAATCATACATAGCCGTGATATCAGTAGCTAATTCTTTTGGATCTCCAAATTTAACTTGTAAATCTAGGTTACCCATTTGAATAATATTTTCGTCAATAACGATTGTTTCACTCCACCATGCATAAGTAGTTCCAAGTAGCATTGTTACGCTAAATACAAACATTAGCGCGCAAGTTAATAAAGTTTTTTTCATTCCTTTTACCTTTACTTTCATTAATTCAGAGTTTAATTTCCTAAATCACTTATTGCAACTCTGTTAACAATAACTTTTTAAACAAACCTTTAAAACAAACAATAAAACTTAACATGTTTGAAGTCAGTATCCCTAAAAATACTTTTTAAAGGTTTATTTTCATTCCTAGGACTTTTATAACAACGGCTTTACCCATTATTACCCGTATTATTGAGCTGTTCTTTTAATTGTTTAAGTTCTTCGAATAACCTTTTGTTTTCTTTTTCTAATTCAGCTTTTTTTATTTCAATTTCTTTTTGTTTTTCATTTTTGAATTCTCTGAAGACTTTAACGAATTTTACTCCATTAATAGTGATTATAATCAAAAATGGAATTAAAATTAAGGTAATATAACCCATGGTTGTTTTTAAAAATTGAAAGAATAAACCCGCTTTAGGTATTGAAAATGAATACCTACCGATTACATTTTCAGCCAATGCTGGATCATTATCAACTTGATTTACGTTAGTACCCTTTGTGATAAATGCATCTTTAGATTCATGTACAATCTTCTCTTGTATTTGATGGGTTACGATTAATCCATTACTAGAATAAAAAGTAATAATATCTCCAACTTTTAGCTCTTTTGAATCAACTATTTTCGAAATGATGATATCACCCGCTTGAAACTCAGGTTTCATCGAATCAGAAAGAACAGTAAATAACTTAAACCCCATGAAACCTTTTCCAGCATCATTATTTAAATTTTTAATTGATACTAAAGTGAAGATCATCACATAGACAGCAAACACTATAAGTAATATTTGTAATACCTTCAAAGCTTTGGGCATTATTTTTTTAATTCGATTCAATATATTCCTTATAGGAATTGGTTTTATCTTTAACCTTTTAATTCGATTCAATATATTCCTTATAGGAATTGGTTTTATCTTTAACTTTTTAATTCGATTCATTCTATCCCTCTTTATCAAATATTTTTATATTACTTTACAAGGATCTAAATATTTTCCTTGCATTAAGAATATTAATTTTATTATGTTGATATACTTTCTTTCAAAAAATACTATGATATAGCTTATAAAAGTAAATATTATACTTATAGAATAAAATCGAAATTCGTAATAAACTATTCTAAAATTACTTATTTTTAATCAATTTCATTAAAATTGTTGAATTTTGGTACTCTAACTGCTTGATTAGCACATTGTTAATATATTCAGACTGTTTTATTTTTAGTACTGAGAAATTAAATAGGGAAACGGACTCTGTTACTAAACACTATTGACGTATTGCCTTACCCACTTGCTCAATTTCAATTGAGAATTCGAATGGTAATGATAATTTTTCACCGAAAGAACCATCTTGATCACCCAGTGTAGGATCAACAAAATAAACTACTGAAAATGTATGTACTTCACCTGGTTGCATTATTACATATTCAGTTGTTAAATTTTGTAAAGTTCCACTCCATAAATAGTCATCATCTTCAAAATTTAATACCAAAAAAATAATATAATCTTTAAGTTCATTTTCATCATCAACCATTGTATTTAGTCTATATGCTAAAGGAATTGAACCCGTATTAGTTAATCTAACTTCTCTTACATCTGAATAACCTGGTTCAATCGTCTTAGTAGTTTCGAATATACCTGTTGTCGTATATTCTTGTAAATCATACCAACTTCCATTAATTTCGTTAGGATCTCTAAATTCAGCTGTTAAGTCTAAATTACCCATTTGGATAATATTTTCATCAACAACGATTGTTTCACTCCACCAAGCATAGGTGGTTCCAAGTAACATGACAAAACTAAACACGAACAATAAACCACATGATAACAAAGTTTTTTTCATTTTTTCACCTTTTCCTTCAATTCTAATTTTTCAAAGTTTCCTCCATTAAGTTCATTTAGCAACTTTGATAAACAAAAATAAACTTTATAACAACGGTTTTAACCATTATTATCAATCATTAAGTCGAATAATTAATTTTTTTGTCGATACACTAAAAAATATATTCAAGATAATATCTGTTTAGTACTAAGAAGTCAAAATCGGGCTATTGTCCAATTTATATCCATAATAAAAAAATGCTACCTAAATCAAACATTAGATAGCTTTTTTTGATATTAATGTGTTATTCAAATAATATATCCGGATTATTTTTTGCTTGTACAGCAATTGCGACAATATCAAATTTAAGATTTTTACTTTGATAAGTTTCATCAGTTACATCCATACATTCTACTTCAATCGTATAAGTATGACTCTCTCCTACCTTAAGAGGATTTTTTGATACAAGAGCATTGTTTTCATTAAACATGGAAGGATGAACACTATAAACCAAAGAATCCTCAAAGTATATATTGAACAATATAACATCATCTAGTTCACCATTAACATGATCTAGATAAAATTTATAGTATACTTCAACTGTACCAAGATTTTTAATTGTCAGTGGTTTTGATTGCTTAACTCCAGGTGAAAGGTTAAGGACCGTTTCATCAAATAATTTATTTTGTTTGTCATTAATACTTATTTTTACAGTTGCACTTTTAAAGATATTATTTAATTTTAATTCATTTGAAAAATAGGCATATGTTGTTAAACTAAGTAATGAAAACAATAATAAAGTAGTTATTAATCTCATATAAAGTTTTTTTTAACTTTTGACTTCATGGCTTATTTCACCTTTTCTTTTAATGATCACATAGAGAAAGATTCCTGTTGTAACAACTAATATACTAACTAAAAAAAAGGGGAAATCATTTTTACTAGTCAGTTTACCTTCAGCGTACCATATAAATTCTCCTGTAAATCCAGTTGATTGATATGAATTTGACGTCTCTATTGGTAAAAATATTTCAATTTCATAGTTTACAATACTCATTTGTTCATCATTAGATTCTAAATTAATACTCATTAAATTAAATTCGCTTAACGTTCCATCGAATAGAACTAATCCATCATTTGATACTTTAACTCTCAATACATTACTTAAATGATTCAAATCATTATTCAAGTCTTTATTAGACTTTAAATTGAGATTAGCTTGTTCTTCATGAAATACCTTTATACTAAATTGCTTTTCTTCTAGATCACCAGGGAGGATATTGTCCATCTTAAATGCTATTTTCTCATCGTTATTTCCTTTAAAAAACTCAATCGTTTTTGTTTCTTGATTGACGAGATCTGCTTCTTTATTTTTTTTATCACCTAATGTATAAGTAATAAAAACGACTAACAACATAAATATTGGAATAATTAATACTTTTAGATATTTCATTTATAAATCACTCCCATAAATATTACTCCTATTTAATTATATTAATAATTATCAAAAAAAGACATAATAAAAAAAGCCTGCATGAATTTATTTCATACAGACTTTCAAATTATATTTATCCAACTACAATATTCACTAATTTATTAGGGACAAAGATAAACTTACGGATTTGTTTACCTTCCATATGTTTTTGTACATTTTCTGATTTCATTGCTAAATCTTTAACGGTTGATTCATCTGAATCAAGTGCTACTTGAATACGGTCACGTAGTTTACCATTAATCTGAATAACAATTTCAACATTTTCATCAATTAATTTAGATTCATCATATGTTGGCCATCCTTCATAAGTGATTGTGTTGTGATGACCTAAGACTTCCCAAATTTCTTCAGTAAGGTGTGGTGCGATTGGATTTAATAATTTAATAAAGCCTTCTACATAATCTAGTGGAATCGTATCAGCTTTGTAAGCTTCATTTATAAAGATCATCATTTGTGATATTGCTGTATTAAAGAACAATTTATCATAATCTTCGGTTACTTTTTTTATAGTTTGGTGATAAACTTTGGTTAATTTATCATCATTTTCACTCGTGATTTTATCTGACTTAGTATTTTCTTCAGTCACAAATAAACGCCAAACTCGATCTAAGAAACGTCTAGAGCCATCAAGACCAGTTGTTGACCATGGTTTTGCAGCATCAAGAGGTCCCATAAACATTTCATAAAGACGTAAACTATCTGCACCATGTGATAAAACGATATCATCTGGATTAACGACATTCCCGCGTGATTTAGACATCTTCTCATTGTTTTCACCTAGAATCATCCCTTGATTAAATAATCTTTGGAATGGTTCTTTCGTTGATACTAAACCACAATCATATAATACTTTGTGCCAAAATCTTGCATATAGTAAATGAAGTACGGCATGTTCAGCTCCACCGATGTACAAATCAACTGGTAGCCATGTATCTAATAATTCTTTGGCTTCTTTACTATTAAGTTGGGTAAAGTTACCATTACCTTGATTCAATATATAACCAATATAATACCAACAACTACCTGCCCATTGAGGCATAGTATTTGTTTCGCGACGACCTTTAACTCCGTCGGTTCTTGTCACTTCAAGCCAATCTGTCGCATGAGCTAATGGACTTTCACCAGTTCCTGTTGGTTTAAATTCTATAATTTGTGGTAATGTAAGTGGCAATTCCGACTCGTCAAGAACGGTCATCGTGCCATCTTCCCAGTGGATTACAGGGAATGGTTCACCCCAATAACGTTGACGTGAAAATAACCAATCACGTAATTTATAGTTAATTTTTCGTTCACCAAGTCCATGTGCTTCAAGATATTCAATCATTTTAGATTTAGCATCCACATTCGTTAACCCATTCATAAAATCAGAGTTTATGTGTAATCCATCTCCAGTAAATGCATTATTGGAAATATCGCTATCTACTACTTGAACGATTTCTAAGTTATATTTATTAGCGAATTCATAGTCGCGTTCATCATGAGCAGGTACAGCCATTACAGCTCCTGTTCCATAATTGTTTAATACATAATCACCAATCCATATTG
This sequence comes from Haloplasmataceae bacterium, assembly GCA_029240795.1. Taxonomy (GTDB): domain Bacteria; phylum Bacillota_I; class Bacilli_A; order Haloplasmatales; family Haloplasmataceae; genus JARDZP01. The sequence continues at coordinate 14,817 of JARDZP010000020.1, forward strand.
GAATTTTTTTATTAGTTATGGAATGAATTCCATAACTACCCGTAAATACGCCAGTTTTAACTTTGTTTAATTCTGTTCTTTCCAATTCTGTTTTTGCTTTCGAAGTCGCTATATACTCTTCTACGGCAGCAACTTGTTCATTTGTCGTGATTTCACTCACTAATGGGTGTTCTGGAGAGAGTACTAAATAAGTGACACCAAATAAAGTGTCAGGTCTTGTTGTAAAGACATCAAAACTACTTTGACTATTTTCAATCTTAAAAGTAATTCGTGCTCCTTCACTTTTACCTATCCAGTTCCGTTGCATATCCTTTAGACCTTCAGACCAGTCAAGACCATCTAAATCAGAAAGTAATTTTTCCGCATATTCAGTAATTTTTAATACCCATTGTTTCATAGGACGTTTAACAACTGGATAACTACCACGTTCAGAAACCATTTTACCATCGACATTCAATACTTCTTCATTAGCAAGTACAGTGCCTAATTCTTCACACCAATTTACATCTATTTCACGGATTTCGGCTAAACCTTTTTCAAATAATTTAATAAAGATATATTGTGTTGTCTTAAAATAATTTTGATCAGTTGTATTTAATTCTTTATCCCAATCATATGATAAACCTAATTCCTGAATTTGATGTTTAAATGTCGCAATGTTTTTGTATGTAAAATCACGTGGATCATTTCCTGTCTGAATCGCATATTGTTCAGCAGGTAATCCAAATGCATCCCATCCCATTGGATGTAGCACATTAAATCCTTGCATTCTACGCATTCTTGTCATGATATCAACTGCAGTATAACTTTCTGGGTGACCGACATGAAGTCCTGCTCCTGATGGATACGGAAACATAGATAATCCATAAAATTTAGGTTTATGTTTATCGTGAGTCGTTTTAAATGTTTTGTTTTTTAACCAATAATCTTGCCATTTCTTTTCGACTATATGATGATTATAAGCCATATAATTTCCTCCTTCTAAAATGAAAATAAAAAAAGCATCCTTAAATTCTAAGGACGCATGAAGACGTGGTACCACCCTAGTTGTGATTACAATCATAATCACCACTCAAATGCCTTTAACGCAAGCTACGATATATACTACTCTTAATTTTTTTCGCATATATAACTCCTAGGCTAGTTCACAAAATTTACTCTGACTTTACACCAACCAGTCAGTCTCTACTAAGTAATTAGATTGTTACTGCTCCTATTCACAGTTTTTATTATTTATATTATATTATCATTTATTTATTATTGCAACTATTTTTAAGAATATTTATTTTATTCTTTATTTTCTGGATCATCTTTATGAATTTGATTAGACATTAATGCGATATGCATATAGATAATCGTGATAATAGCTAATAAAGTCGAATTTAAAACTTGCATATTTAATAAGCTAAAGAATAAACCAATTACCACAGGTAACGTATAAGCAAAAACAGAAACTTTGAATACCTCTTTAAATTTATACATTTTTCTACCAATGAGTAAATAAAACAAAATACTATAAAATAATATTTCCAGTAATAATAAGATAAACATTACAATAATTTTAGTAAAAATTTCATAACCTATAAAATCTTTTTTTAATTCATTTATTCCACCAACAACTAAATTAAAATATTCTTCTTCAGGGTTTTGTGCTTTTTTAATAGCTTCTAAATCAAACGATTGCCAACTCGTTGGTAATTCATCATAACCAATTATTATATAATTCATCTTTTTATCAGAGATTTTAATATTATTCTCTGTTAATCTTATATAAAATTTGTTTTCATTCGCTTTCATTTTACCTTCGACATCAATTACTACTGTAAACATATCATATATTGACCCTAATTCATGAATTTCACTCGTATTTACACAATATAATTTATTATTTTCAACTTTACAACTTGGAACATTATTAATATCAGAAAAATCAATTGAATATATTTCCTCAATCATTGTTTTGTTAGCGTAAGTATATCCTGTAAATTTAAGAGTTTCAATAATTGGTACAATTGATGTTAACAATGTTAAAATTAATAAATACAATAAAACTTTAAAAAAATGGGTATCTTTATATTTTATTAACGTTGATGGGTGAAATAATATTTCACCAATTTTTTCTGTCATAATAATTTTCACCTCTAAATTTTTCCTTAGTATTATTATTGTAACTGTTTTTTACAATTTTTTAAATAAAAAACGTAAATTTAAGCAAATTTTTTAAATTTATGTTAAAATTTTAACTATAATAAGAATTAGGTGATTGTATGAATCCATTATTTAAAGAAAAACGTTACTATAGTTTAAGTAACTATTATAAAGATTTATTTAAAGAAAAAGTGTTCAAAGTCTCATTAAATGCTAATTTCACTTGTCCAAATAAAACCGGTAAATCAGGCTTTGGTGGCTGTACTTTTTGTTCACCACTTGGAAGTGGTGACTTTGCAGGCAACAAACAAGATGATTTAATAACTCAATTTGAAAATGTTAAAGAAATGATGCTTAAAAAATGGCCACATGCAAAATATATTGGCTATTTTCAAGCGAATACGAATACATATGCTCCAGTAGAAGAATTAAGACAAAAATATGAACCCATTTTAAATCACAGTGAAGACATCGTTGGACTTTCCATTTCTACAAGACCCGATTGCTTAGAAGATGATGTTGTAGAATATTTAGCTGAATTAAACAATCGTACAAAGTTGTTTGTAGAACTGGGGTTACAAACTATTCATGAAACTTCTTCTCATTTGATTAACCGTGGTCATGATTTTGAATTATTTAAAATAGGCGTAGACAAGCTTAGAAAGAAAAACATTGAAGTCATTGTTCATATTATTAATGGTTTGCCCTATGAAACAGCTGAAATGATGCTTGAAACTGCCAAAGCAGTGGCGAAACTAGATGTACAAGGGATTAAACTCCATTTACTACATGTCATTAAAAACACAAAAATGGGAAGAGACTTTTTAAGAAATCCCTTCCCGCTATTAACGATGGAAGAATATATCGATATTGTGATCAGTCAATTAGAAATATTATCTCCAAATATTGTAATCCATCGGTTAACAGGAGATGCAGTTAAGGAAGATTTAATTGGACCCCTATGGAGTTTAAAAAAATGGGTCATTTTAAATGCGATTGATCATGAATTAGAAAAACGTAATACCTATCAAGGACGACTTTACAAACAAGGTGAATAAGTTACAAAATCTTTGATGAACTTTTGGCAATGGACATGTATTTTATTTCTAACTGAATTTGTTTGATTATTTCGATTTAGAGGCATCCTCGTGATTATTAATACTTAGGTCATATGGGTGAAAAAGAAGAGATGAATGAGCTTTTATGCACTAATCTCTTCTTAATCAAAAAGAATTTCAGGTGTTACAGTATCGTTTTCTTAATCAAAAAAAACGATGCACCCCCTTATAATCGTCATCGAAAAAATTAAATAATTACCCTTTTCAAATCTTTAATTAAACAAGTAACAACTTCATATGGAATTGTCTTTAAATGCGAGGCAATTTCAATTGCATTTATGTGAGGTCCTATTAATTCGACCTCTTTTTTAATATCCTTTTTTGGAAGTTTAATCATTAAAGCATTCATGCAAATTGAACCTATAATCTCACAGTAATACCCGTCTACAAAAACTTTTCTATTCATATTAGCACGTAGGATCCCATCACTATAACCAACTGGTACAATGCCAACAATACAATCTTCTTCTGCTTTAAACTGAGCATTATACCCTACTATTTCACCTTTTTTAACTTCTTTGATTAAATTAATCCGAGAATATAACGCAAGAACTGGTTTTTGAAATTCATCATCACATAATCCATACAATCCTAACCCGATTCGTATATAATTTGTTTCAGGAATGTCTAAATGATGTATTACGGCGTTTGAACTAGCTATATGAATGTATTCATATTCATAGTCTACTGACTTTAAGATATTGATAAAGTTTTCAACTTGTTTTTTACTTAGTTCTTCGTTATTTGGAGTGTGGAAGTGAGAATATATCCCTTTTAAATTCATTTTGGGAATATCTTTGAGATATTCAATAATTTTTATATAATCATCAATTCCTTTAATTCCCATTCGATTCATTCCAGTATCAATCTTAAGTTGGATTAATAACTTTTTATCTTCAGGAATGGATCCATAAATTTGATATAAGTAGTTTAGACTTGATACAGTGATCATTAAATTATAACTTACAGCAAAACTAATAAATTGTGGACTAACTTCATTAAATACTAAAATAGGTATATTAATATTCATATCTCTTAAAAAGATCGCTTCGTCCAAACTAGCTACCGCAAAAGCGTCGCAGTAATTTTTAAGGGTGTTTGCGACTTCATATATTCCATGTCCATAGGCGTTACTTTTAATCACACCTATGATTTTTTTATTACTTATTTTTTTAAAGTATATTGTATTTAAAATTAAATTCTCTCTTTTTAAAGTAATATAAGTTTCACTAAAACCGTTCATTTAATCCCCTCCACACTATTACTAGTCTATGAATTGAAAATAAAAAAATTGCCTAGATTGTTATAAATCTAGGCAATTCCTTATTGTTCTTGTTCTTGTTGATGAAAAGTGTTATAGATATCACGTTTCGCTACTCCACGTTCTATCGCAACTTTCTTTATGGCTTCATTTTTGGTTAAACCAATTTCCATATAATAATTGACGTGTTCAATAATATCAAGTTCTAATAATTCATTATTAGGTGTTTGTGGATGACTATTTCCTTCCACAATAATTACGATTTCACCTTTAATTTCTTCATAATAGGAATTGACATCATTGACTAAACCACGATATACTTCTTCAAATTTTTTAGATACTTCACGAACTATCGCACAGTTCCGTTCTCCAAAGATTTCACTCATTAAACCCACAGTTTCTTTAAAACGATGTGGTGATTCATAGAAAATCATCGTATATGGAAAATACTTTAATTCATCAATTTGGTTTCTTCTAATTTGTTTCTTGTGATCTAGAAAACCAAAGAATGTAAAAGGTTGTGGTAAGATACCCGAAATTATTAACGAAGTGATCGCCGCATTCGCTCCAGGAATAGGAACAACATCAATATTGTTTTCAATCGCTAAACATACGATTTCATAGCCAGGATCCGATATACATGGTGTTCCGGCATCTGTTACAAGGGCTACATTAGCGCCCATTTCAATTCTTTCAACAATGCTTATTCCTGCTTCAAATTTATTATGTTCATGATAGCTAATCAACGGTTTTTTTATTTCATAATAGTTTAGCAGTTTGATCGTTACTCTGGTATCTTCACATGCAATATAGTCAACAGCTTTTAAAGTTTCAATCGCTCTAAAAGTAATATCACCTAAATTACCAATGGGAGTGGCAACTAAATATAACTTTCCATTATCTTTTTCAAAACTTTTTTGAATATTCATATTACACCGCCTAAAAGGTTATATTTTATTTTATCATTAATTTATAATTAAATACAAATCATATCTTATTTTATATAATATAACAATATTTTTCAAGTTTTTATTCAAAATTGAATATAAATAGTAGTGGATGTGAAAAAATATGGAAAAAATTTCTTTTATAATTTTATTATTTATCTTATCGATTTTTATTATTTTATATATATTTATGGAAAAAGAAACAAGTTATCATGAATTTAATACAATAAACACATACACGATTTATGTACGAGATGAAGATGAATTTTATCAAGAATTAATCTTTGTTGACAGCATCAATGAATATATCATTCAAGACAATCAATATATACTAAAAAATAATTATCGTACAATGAGTCTCAAAGATGCACTATTAAATGAAGTGATCTCTATTAAAGAAGCGATGGAAATCATACCTGATATATCAGTAAAGCCTAAAAATCATTATGAAATTGGATCTATAAGCAGTTACACCATCTATCAATCGGAAGATATGAATAACATATGTAAACAAACAATGGATTATTTCTATATAGATGATCGTTATGAATATTTCTTTAATTGTAAAATGAGTAAATTTTATTTAATTAGAGGTAATAATCAAGATTATACTTTAACAGAAGCACTTGAAGAAAAACTATTCCATATCGAAGATATAAAAGGGATCATCCCAACAATAAAATACAAAACAATTAGTTATCAAACCATTGATATAATTGATAATATTGAAATCGTTGAAACAACTTTTAAGTATGATACCAAAGATCAAATAGAGATCATTTTTCTAATTGATGATAAATTATATTATTTCCCATCACAACAAAGTAAATTTTATAAAATAAAATATGGAAATAACTATTTAAGATTACAGGAAGCACTTGATAATCACTTAATATCTATTGATGAATTAAGATTAATCATTCCTGATATTTATGAAAGATAAAGCCAATAATGCGAGTAAATCTATCTTGCTGATGACTAATTCTTCCATATAATCCCTATAGTTTTTCTACTTCAATTCGATTTTTAAACATTTTTATTTTTATAGGTGAATGAATGCGTTTAGTAAAACCCTAACAATCAATAATCGTTTAATTTTCATATTTCTCATATGAGATATTGTTCCCTCAATACTACTGTTGTCAATAAACATTACTGATGATTCACCAATTTCGCCTTAATTGCTAGAAAAACGCTTGTGGTTACTTGCTGAAAAGCATAATTCAGTAGGCTTTCCTTATTTTGAATTTAGGGGAGTTTTTTGCAAAGCTTAATAAAAACCTGTCAACTTTTGTTGACAGGTTTAATAAAATATTATTTTCTAACGACATGATCTGTATATAAGTTATCGCCTTCAATATCAGTTCTAGCTAGGATTTTACTTAAGTAATAATCTTTGTTAGATATGAAATCATTAATTTCTTGGAATAATTCATAAACATTTTCATCAAGTAAATAAGATGAAATTAATAAATCTTCTGTTTCTTTGTCATTAACACGATAATTTAATGATAATTCATATCCAGCATCATAATCAAGTGAGATATCATCGATTTCTTCATCATAATATTCTAATGATTCTTCTAATTGTAAATATAAGTTCGTTTCAAAACTAATGACTTCACGATATAAAACAACACCTTCGTTACTAAATGTGTAATTATCAGTCTTAGTATAAAAAGCAATCATGCTTAGTAAACCTGCAAAAGTTATATCGTGTGCACTTTTAGTTATTAGATTTTTTTCATTATCATTGATAAAAATATTGGATACATTTTCATTTTCAATAAAACGAATTGAAATATTGTCATTTACTTTAATTACATACTCAAAAAAATTTTGTTCCATTTTCAACTCTCCTTCAAATTTATTCATTAATTATTATTCTAGTTTTTCTTAAGTTTATGTAACAAATAAAAAAAAGCTAAACAAACTTTAATTTGTTTAGCTTTAAGTAAATTATTCTATGTCTATTGTATTTTGACTTATGTTTTCAGTTATAAAAAGTCGACTAGCTGCGAAGTAGATAACAACTGCTAACACTCCACTAACTAAAATTGATGGAAGCATATATGGAAAATTATAAAGTATTGAAGCACTCCAATTAGATAACCAACAATACACTCCTGAGACTGTAACCGAGATAGTTCGAAGTGTTCCGCCAATTATAACACTAACAATAACAGCAATTAGTCCTATATTTTTATTTTTACTTTGAACAAACTTGTGACCTAAACCTGCAAGTCCAACTAATCCATATCCTATAGGATAATCAAGTAGATAACCTAGAACAGGATTTAACGGTGCAATGTAAGGTGTAGTGATAATTGTTTGTAGAAAGCCTAATAGTAATCCCGAAACGACACCAGGAACTACACCGCGTCTAAGTGCGAGAACAAATATGGGCAACATCGCAATGCTTACCGAACCACCATTTGGAAATAAATTAATTGAATACATATTAGCAACGAAATCAAATACAATTGCTAAAGATGTTACGATTGCGATTTCTGCAATCAAAAGAACTGTTTTGTGATTTTTCATGTGAACTCCTCCTATAAAGGAAGCTACTGAAACCCAATTGCTTAAATAAAAAATCCTCTTGATATAATCAAGAGGACAAAGCAACTTATGTTATATCCCTACGCTAGCATTACCTAGACAGGTTCAACGGGTCGTTAATTGAATAACCTCTCAGCCTCTAAAGCTCCCCAAAATTATTTAATTTTGTACTTTTGTACTCATGTACATATTTATTATATTAACATTGGATTAATTTGTAAAGTAGAATACGTTTTTATTTTATAATCGTAATTGCTGGATGATTAACATCTAACTTCTTAATTCCGTGTGCAGCTGAAAAAGCAATGGTACCAATATCTCCATCGAGTTTAACCACAATACCTTCACCAAAACGCTCGTGGATAATTTTTGACCCTGTTTTAATTTTTGAAAGGTTATTAACAGGTGCATTATAGTTCACTACTCTTTTTTCAATATTTTTAGCTTTTCGAACACCTTGAAAACTTAACAAATCCTGATCAATTTCCCCGATAAAACGCGATTCAAAATTGACACGGTAACTACCATATAGTTTACGCATTTCTGAGTTTGATATGTATAATTCGTTTTTCGCTCTCGTTACTGCAACATACATTAAGCGTCTTTCTTCTTGTATCTCTTCATTTGTTTTATCATCTCCACCAAGCGGAAATATACTTTCTTCAACTCCATATATAAAGACAACTGGAAATTCTAAACCTTTTGCGGCGTGAATTGTCATCAATTTAACCGCATTTTCTTTATGTGTTTTACGTTCTGAAGATAACGTAATATTATTTAAAACGAGACATAATTTATCAAAAGCGGTTAATGTTTTATTTGATAAAACTTCATCTTCAGTCAAATCTTCCTCTAAGTCAAGTGTTAGCGTTTTAAACTCATTTAAGTTTTCAATTCTCGCATTGGCTTCTTCGCTTTTTTCTTCTTTTAAATTTAAAAGATAGCCAGATTCATCTAATACAATATCGATAAAATCATTAATATCTAGATCAATTAACTGTCTTTGTAAACTTTCAATGATTTCCGCAAACTGCATAAAATTATTTTTTGCACGTAAAGTTAAGCCATTTATTAGTTTACTTGCTTCAAATAAAGACAGATTACTTTCAAATGCATAGCGTTTTAGAACTTCAAGAGAGCTATCACCAATTCCTCTTCTAGGTTCATTGACAACACGTAAATAGGCAACATCATCACTGTTATTAATAACTAATCGTAAATAAGCTACCAAGTCTTTTATTTCTTTACGATCGAAGAAACTTACGTTTCCAACAATTTCATAATCAATTTTATATTTCATTAAAGCTTTTTCTAAGCTTAAACTCATCGCATTTGTACGATAAAGAATCGCAATATCATTATATTGTACGTGATTATTATCACATTTTTCATTTATTTTTTGGGCAATATATTCAACTTCAATATCGCTATTTACAGCTCTGTAATATGTCACTTGTTTATGATCGTTTTTTCGTTCAGACCATAGTTTTTTGACGTAAGTATTAGCTTCATAATTTTTTTGGATGATACAGTTCGCTACATCCAGAATATTTTGAAATGAACGATAATTTTGTTCCAAATAAATTGTTTTTACCTTTTTTTCATCCGTTCCAAAATCTTTTGAAAAATCACGAATATTACGAATGTCAGCACCACGCCAACTATATATTGATTGATCGGAGTCACCAACTACAAAAATATTGTGGTGTTTTTTAGCTAACATACTCACTAGTTGAAATTGTGTTTTATTTGTATCTTGATATTCATCAACTAAGATAAATTGAAATTTCTTTTGATAATATTTTAGAGTATCTTCGTCTCTTTCAAAAAGTCTAATAGTAAGCATGATCAAATCATCAAAATCCAATGCATTTGCTTTCATTAAATCTTCCTGATATTTTTTATAGACTTGACTTAACATATCATCAAATTCATCACCAATACGTTTTTTAAATTGATCAGGAAAAATATTATCATTTTTCAAATTAGAAATCGCATGTAATGCTCGTTTAGGTGGATAATGTTTACTATCCAAATTTAAATCAGCCATTATTCTTTTTATAGCTTGTAAACTATCATTTTCATCGTAAATTACAAAATTACTACGATACCCAATAATATCAATATCTTGTCTTAATATATGGACACATAAAGCATGAAACGTAGAAATATACATTTTTTTTCCGACTTCTTCGCCAATTAGATTCATCACTCTTTGTTTCATTTCTTTTGAAGCTTTATTTGTAAATGTTATAGCTAATATATTATAAGGATTTATTTGTTTTTCGTCGATTAAATAAGCAATTCGATGTGTTAGAACTTTGGTTTTACCAGAACCAGCCCCAGCCATTACAAGCATCGGTCCTTCATAATGTTTGACTGCTTCTAATTGCTGTGGATTTAAGTTATCTAAAATTTTTCCCATTTTATCACCTTTTTCCATTATACCAAACAATCGTTTGAAATAAAAGATTTATTATAACTTTAATAATTATAACAAATACTGACAAAATATTAAAGGTGATTATATGACTTATTCAAATTTCATTCTTACAATTTATTATAACTTCGATAATATCTTAGATAAAGTACTCCATGTATTAATGATCATACTATTTGCGATGATCACATATTCCATCGTAAGGTTTATCTTAACAAGATTATCGAGAATGACATTTAAACCGATTAAACAAACAGATTCTAACAAAAAAAGAAAAAAGACCCTTGAGAAAATAACATTAAGTTTATGGAAGTACTTCACATATATCGTTACAATTTTAGTTATCTTTTCTTCATTAGGTATTGATATTCAAACCATTGTGGCTGGAGCTGGAGTTCTAGGTGTTATATTCGCAGTAGGTAGTCAAGAACTATTATCAGACTTTTTTGAAGGTCTATTTAATGTTTTTGAAGACAATTTATCAGTAGGTGATTATGTGACAATTGATAATGTTGAAGGACATATTGTTGATATAGGGCTAAGAACCGTTAAAATAAAAAGTTTTACCGGAGAAGTTCACATCATACCTAACTCTAAAATTGGTCATTTTATCAATTATTCTCTCGACAATGGTAAAGCACTTGTTGATATAAGAATTGATTATGATGTTAATTTATATGACGCTATAGCGGCGATCAATAAATCATTAATGATTATTAGAAAAAGTAATGCCAATATTCTAACGGATCCCATCATTCAAGGGGTAAATAAACTGGATACAATAGGTTATGAAATTAGAATTATATGTGAGACAATTAAAGAAACCCATTGGAATGTTCAGCGTTATATGCGCGGTGAATTAATGAAAACATTTAAAGAAAATAATATTAAAATTGGTGTTAATCAAATTATTATTAAAGATGGTAATATTTTGAGTAATAAAAATAGTTAATTAAATAAAAAATACCTTACATGAGTAAAGTATATAAACTAGGTTAACATTCAATTTTTCTATTTTTAGTATCATTTACTAAAGTAAAGCATATAAATATACAAACAAAATTAATTGAAATAATATTCATATTCTTGATGATTATTATCTTTAAAATCATTAATTTGACCACAAAGAGTGAGAGTCTGGTCATCAGTTCCTGAAATAAATACACAAAAGTCAAAAAACATGCTCAGTCAAACAATGAATTTCATCTGTTAACCTCCCAACTAATATAATGTTTAATGTCAAAAAAGCTTCCCATTTTTAAAAGTCTTTTTTGGCATTTTTTATAATAAAAATATACCTTACAATAGTAAAGTATATAAATATACAAACAAAATTAAATTGAATGATAATCTACTTCTTGATTATTAACACTTTTTTCTTTTAGATCATCTGAGCCAAATTGAGTGAAAATTTGGTAATCAGTACTTGAAATAAGTACACAAACAAAAAATAATAAACCTAATAACGCGATAAACCACATAATATCAACCTCCTACAAATTATATTGAGTATTGTCTAAAAAGATTCCAATTCTAACCTTTTTTTGACAATTAGTCATACCTCATATAATATACAGTATATGTAAAATTTGTTACAAAATTTAAAATGATTTAATGAATAATAAAAGCAAAAAAATAGTCGCACATGCGACTATTTTTTAATGATTATTTATGAGTTACTCACTATTTAAACAAAATCATATTTGAATTAGTTTAACACTTTCAATCATTGCTTCACTAAAACGATAATTTTCAGAACAATAATTACAAATCCACACAATGCATAATGGTAGTGCCGATATCTATCTCTCACCTATTAAGCAGCCGATTTAAGATGAGTTGCTTTTTTCACTTTTATATCTTTAATAAAATAAGGCAAATAGGATAAGAAAAAGAGAATCAAGACTAGACTAGCCATTATTACCGTTGATAAGAATAAGTAGTTAGCCCCTTCAATATTATTATTAACGTAAATCGCTATGATTGCAAGAATCAACAGAGCGACAAACGCTCTAAGAAATGATTTCCAAGTGGGTCTAAATTTATAGATAAAAATCATATAAAAAACTGCGATAAAGATAAAAGTATGTTCTATCCAAAATTGGTAAAACCGAAAACGCTCTGGTCCGGTACTTACAATTACCGCTGGTGTAATTAAGGCATTAGATGATCCTGCGATTACCCAAAAGTAAGTGATGTCAAATAAAAATTTACTTTCACTTAAAATCATAAAGGCACAGAAAATTGCCGCCCACCCACAAATAGTGATCGGTAAATGATCTCTGATTGTAGTTCCAGTATACATCTTTTGCCAAAAATAAGACATATCAGCGATGATTAACGTAAACGCCATGACCAATCTGATATTCTTTTCATATTTAAAGTTCCTTATTTGATCTTGGTATTTGTAAAGTAGATAGATCACTAAAAACATTAAAATTAATGGTGTAAAATGTGCCATTGAAAAATATTTAAATTCCCCTGCTTCTCCTAGTTTAAAAAATGCTCTCATAACTTTCCTCCATATTCAATATGGTAATATTTTACAAGTTTTTTACAAAAAATGCAAATAAAAAAAGTGGCAATTATATAATTGTCACTCTTAAAATAACTATTCCACTTTAAATGAACTTTTTAATGGCACGATGCGATTAAATACTACCTTACCATTTTTTGTATATTTAGGATCGGCGTTAAAATAGCCATGACGAGTAAATTGATATTTATCATGTGGTTTAGCATCTTTCATATTTTCTTCTAAGAAACCATAGTGGATATCAATTGAATTTGGATTTAATTTTTCATTAACAGGTAAATCTTTTGTTTCTTCATTTTCAATTGTTAAATGATCATATAATCTAAATTCAGCTGGTACATTCAATGTTCCATCAACCCAATGTATTGTACCTTTTACTTTACGAGCTGTAAATCCTGAGCCTGATTTGGTTTCAGGATCATATGTTGCATGAACTTCGATTACTTTACCAAACTCGTCTTTTAAAACATCAGTACATTTAATAAAATAAGCGTGAGCCAAACGAACTTCATTACCTGGGTAAAGACGATGGTATTTAGGAACAGGTACTTCCATAAAATCATCTTGTTCTATGTATACAACTCTAGAGAATGGGATTTTTCTCGAACCCATTTCAGGAGCTTCTTTATTAATTTCTTCATCAAGCCATTCAACTTGATTTTCAGGATAGTTCGTAATAACGACCTTTAATGGATCTAATACCGCCATCGTTCTAGGTGCTTTTAATTTTAAATCTTCACGAATAAAATGTTCTAGTTGAGCGTATTCTACTAAACCATTCGTTTTACTAATACCTGTTGAGAAAACAAAGTTTTTCAAAGCTTCAGGAGTGTAACCCCGTCTACGTAAACCTGAAATTGTCGCAATTCTTGGATCATCCCAACCATCGACTAATTTATCTTCAACTAGTTTTCTTAAATTTCGTTTAGAAAGAATGACATTAGTGATTAATAGTTTACCAAACTCGATTTGTTGCGGTTTTGCAGACATTTCACATTCACGCACTACCCAATCATAAAGTGGGCGGTGAGCTTCAAATTCTAATGAGCAAAGTGAATGAGTGATGCCTTCTATCGCATCTTCTAATGGATGAGCAAAGTCATACATCGGATATATACACCATTTATCACCTGTATTGTGGTGTTCTCTATATGCAATACGATAAATAACTGGGTCACGCATATTTATATTAGGATCTGCCATATCAATTTTAGCTCTTAAAACTTTAGAGCCTTCAAGGAATGCTTTGTTTTTCATTTTTTCAAATAATTCAAAATTCTCTTCAACACTACGATCACGATATGGAGAATTTATCCCAGGTTCTGTTAATGTACCACGTTTGCTACTGATTTGTTCTGCACTTTGATCATCAACATAAGCTAAACCTTTTCTAATTAATAATACCGCACGATTATACATTTCATCAAAATAATCAGATGCCCAAAATAGATTATCCCAAGGATATAACCATTTTACATCTTCTTTAATTGAATTAACAAACTCAACTTCTTCTTTAGCGGGATTTGTATCATCAAATCTTAAATTTGTTTTTCCACCAAACATATTTGCTAATTCATTATTAATTGTAATTGCGCGAACATGACCAATATGTAAATAGCCATTTGGTTCAGGTGGAAATCGCGTAATAATTTCTTTAAGTTTACCAGAATTTATATCATTTTCCATAATGTTTTTAATAAAATTCGAAGTAAACGCTGATTTATCTTCCATGTTGTCGCCTCCAAAATATTCCATTAGTAAATTATAACATAAGTATTTTTAAAATAAAATATTAAATTAGATAATCGTATGTTTAAAATCAACGCCATCAGCATATTGTTGATATAAATCAATACAGATCTTGATATCATTTTGTAATTCAGTCATGCCATTAAAAGAAATCATAAATACTAATACCTTTGTAGTTTCTAAAGTAATCATAGATCGCATCGTATCACTTGTCGTTGAACCAAATGGACCCATTTCATCACTATAGATGGGGATATTTTCAATATTGATAATTCCTCTACCAATACCTTCATAGATTTCATTTTTGCCTATTTTAATATCGATATCACCCTGTATTTTGTCTAAATCAAGTACTGCTACTGATTTTTTTGTTTTAAGCGATAAAACATTACCTAAATCAACTACATTATTAATTCGGTATAAACGATTGTTTTTCACGATTCTTCGATATAATGATTCAACAGCTAAACGATAACGACTTGGATCTTTACCTAAAAGTCGATACCCATCACGAGCGCACTTGATATTAGGTATTTCTAATACATCACTTAAAGAATATTTAGTTCTTATTTCTGATTCTGTTTCTTCAATTAACAAGTCTAAATCATTATTTTGAAAAACCTTAGCATTAAATTCGATCACTCCAATTTTAAATAAAGGTATTCTTTTTAGTAATTCTTCATTTATTACTATTTTCTTCACTTTATCACCTTTTATAATTATTCTTTATAAATTCATATAAGAAATACCAAGAATGATAATTAATCCTAAAACAATGAGTTTAAAAAAGAATGCGACAATTAGGATTACATAATAGTTTTTAGAAAACTGGGATAACTTATCCGAAATATAAAATCGATATTTCTCTAGTCTTGTTAACACAAATTGTGGATCGTAAATTTTCTTTAATTTAAATGGTTGTTTATAAGAATTTATATTTACATATTTAAACAAATGGCTTTTAAGCTCTTTATGTTGCAGGTTAAAGTTCCTTTTAATATCTTTAAATTCTTGATAAATGAATTTTTTACTTCCATTACCAACAAATCGGAACGCTTCAATATATGATTTAATAAGAATCATATATAAACAAGCTATTAAGGTAAAATAAATCAAACCTATTAATATATTATTATATAGTGGGCGATATAATAATTGCTTAATTTTAGTTGAATTAAATAAATTTACTTGAATCATAATTCCAAGCACACAAATAAATGCAAAAGCATAAATACTTGCAAAATCAAATTTCTTTACTTTTTTCTTTTTTACACTTTCAGTTCTATTTAGTAAATCTTCTTTTTGACTATTTAATTTCGCTTTAAAGTCTTTATCCCAAAATTTAAGAATATCTTTTAAGATACTTCGACGATTAAACTTTGAAACATTTTTATCTTTTAAAAACTCACCTAAGACTTTAGTACCATTTAGTTTTTTATGTTCAAAGGTGATTTGTTCAACTGTGTTGACGGAAATCTGAGTTTCTTCATAAAAATAAGGATTATAATTGACAATTACTTTTAAGTTACTCAATTCATTATTAAACATGAATATCACCACTTTCAATAATTTGCGTTAAATGAATGATAATATTTGTTTTTAATTTCTTAATCTCCTTAGAATCTTTATCATGAATACTTAACAAATCACTGTTTAATAATATCTCTAAAGCACTCAATTCTAATTTAGAAGAGTTTATTAAATCATTTATATATAAATCTTCATTTTCATTTTTGCTTAAAATAAACCCATCGATTAAGAGAAGAACAAATTCTTCAGTTAAATAGACTTCATTTAAACCTTGATTTATTTCCGTAATTAAATGAGTCATATCCACTTCAGTGAATGGTTGATCATGAATAAAATATACCGGAATCATTATTTTTACGATTGTTTGGTAAATCGTTTCTGATTCAATGATTTCCAATCCCTTTTTGTTCATCATTTCAAGTGTATCTATTATTGCCAATGAAATTAAGGGTGAATTAACCTTCTTGAAATCAAAGTTTATGAGGGTTGCTGCGATTATTTTATATTTATATTCAAGATCAATTTCCATATTTTCGATTAAATCACGATATTTTAAATCATAATTGTTGAGATAATTTTTAATTGAATTTAGTTTCTCAGTTAATTTTGGTTGTTTTAACTGATAAATTTCATTAATGATGAAACTCTTATCATGATCAAATTCAATGATTAATCTTTCGATGATGATTTGAAGATTAGCTTCAAGTTGATCGATACCCATTTGTATAAACCATTCATTGACGATAAAATAAAGTAATGCATAATCATATACTTCACTCAGTTTTTCAAGCATTTCTAAATCTTGTGTATGACTAATAATCACTTGATAATTTTGATTAAAGTCTTCAATTACATCTTGTTCGTTTAATTCACCTAGTTCATTCGCCCATAATAGTAACCCGCTTATGGGTGCTAATTCGTTACTCTTATCAATCAATTGTTGTTTATAATTTCCCTCTACAGCTTCAACAAATAAATTAGAATTCACTAAAAATCGATATAAAACTTCTTTCGGTTCAGTAAATACTAAAATGTTTGTGGCTCCACTCTCTACATATAACTGATATAACTCATTGCGATAAGTCTCAATACTAAAATAAATATCGACAACAAAGTCTTTCTCACTTTTTAATCTATCAATATTAAAAAGTTCATTTATATTTTGAATTGCTTGTGCACTGTTTATTACAGGCTCCGTAACTTGAATAGCTTGTCCGATTTCAGAAAAAACAGGTGGATGGTCAATCATTATTTTAGTCATAAAATCATCGTTTTTTGTTGTAAGATTTAAAAGATAGAATGGTAAAATCATAAATGACATCACACTATAAAATCGGATGATTGAAACAAGAGAACCAAGTAGATGATCAAATTTTCCTAATTTAAAAGTAAACACATCGGTTTGTACATGCTTTTGGATAATATTTACAAAATATGTTATAATAACATATGAAAATGCAAATACAAAAATTAAAATGATCATTATAAAAAAGGTATTAAAATAATTAATATTTAATAAAAAAGGTAATTTATCTGTTAATAATTTATAGATAAAACTATTAAAAATAAATCTTGAAATATAACCACCACAATAAAAGACAATGAATAAAGGTATGATTAATTTTATCAATTTAATTAATTCATGTGTAGTCCCCGTAATAAAACCGTGAACTAAAAAAGCGATTAAAATGAGTAGTATCATAAAATTAAATTCAAGATTGAGCAATGTGATCCCCCCCTGTCGAATTTAATCATATTATAGCATTTTTTTTACTAATTTTTCCAAATTATAGGATAATTATTTATTTTTTAAAATAAAAAGTTTATAATTAATCTAATCGATAAACAAGGAGTAAATAATGACAAAACAATATTTTTATGATAAGAAATTTTTTCCTGTCTTAGTTGGTTTTTTTATTGCCCTATTTTTAATCACATCAAGTGTAAAAATGACTTTAAATTTTCGACCACTCTACTATTATGATATCGAGTATTTAGAGATTGAAGATTTATCTGGTGTTGATAAACAAGAAATAATAGAAAATTATGATGCTTTAATCAACTATTTAAAAACAACCTATAAGGGTGAATTAGAATTTCCGACTTTTTCAATGTCGATACCTGCCAAAATACATTTTGAAGAGGTTAAAAATATCTTTGTGATGTTAGATTATCTTATGTTATTGTCACTCATTTTAGGTGGTCTAGGTGTTTTAAAACTCATTCAACTCAAAAATTATCAATTTATAAAATGGAGTGCCATTCTTCTTATCGCTATTCCTGTCACATTAGTTCTTCCACTTGCGGTAGACTTTAATAGTAGTTTTATTATCTTTCATAAAATCTTCTTTAGGAATGATTATTGGATTTTTGATCCATGGACTGACCCTATTATAACTGTCTTACCCCAAGAGTATTTTATGCATTGTGCTTTTATGATTATCGCAATCATCTTAATTGAAAGTTTAATATTATTTATCCTAAATAAAAAAATAAATTAAAAGTCATATCAAAATATAAAATGACTTTTTTATCTATTTAGTAAATTTATTTATATTTGTATATGCTTTTAATAAAGCTAAAATTTCAAAAGTTTGTGAATTATTTAAGTATAATCTTATCTTCTTATATTTTTTATATCTAATATTTAATAGATAAGCATCCTCTCCAAAGAAAGATAATTTACTCACTTTTATTTTATTGATATCATTATAATAAACAATTTTATTTTTAATTAGAAAAGCAAATTTAATATCGTTCGTTTCAAAGTCTATATTGTAATAAATTAAATTTAAAACATTATATAGGATTGTAAGTAATAATACTAATATCATTAATCCAATAAACCAGATTTCAATAATGAAGAAAAGAATGAGTCCAACGAAACTATATAAAACAAATATAATTAATAAAAATAAAATATCCCATAAATTTTGTCTTTTAAAAGTTTTCATACTATGATGATCCTTTGACAGTTCTTGTTCAGTAAAGTAAACTTTTCTTGTTTTATAATACATTGTAAGAAAACGATGATTGATAGTAAAATGATTGGAATTGAGATTAAAAATATCCCCAAAAAATGAGTCAATAAAAAACGAGTAGTATTCATATTTACCTCCACAAATAAATGTCAACATTGTGAAGTAGCATCTATATTTGTACTATATAGTATGCTTTTGTAACAAAAAAGATTGTATGTAACATACAATCTTAGTAACATCTGTCATCTATATTCAATACTTTTGATAACTATTGTTTCATCATTTAAC
Source organism: Haloplasmataceae bacterium (assembly GCA_029240795.1). Lineage (GTDB taxonomy): Bacteria > Bacillota_I > Bacilli_A > Haloplasmatales > Haloplasmataceae > JARDZP01. The sequence continues at coordinate 34,377 of JARDZP010000020.1, forward strand.
TCATAAATTGCGATGACCCACAAATCATCACCTAAACTAATTGTGATCACTTCATCGTTGTCTAGTGTTACATAGACTTCTTCATATTGTTGAACATTTTTACCAAACGCATAAATAGTGCAGGCTTCTTTTTCACATGTTCTTGTAACTGCAACTTGATTAAGATTCGATGTTTTAGATAAATTATAATAATTCTTAAATCCTAAGATATTAGTTTCTTCAAGATCTAACGCCATAAATTCCCATTTCATATCGATATCTTTATAGAAGTTATTAGCTGAATATAAAATATAATTTTTACCATTTATTTCTTTCTCGCTTTGAATTTGGATATTTTCGATATTGTTTTCAATCGTTAAATTGTCTTCAAAAATATAATTTGTTTTAACGTAAAAACTAAGCCATGCGATGAAAGTTATAGATACAATTAATAAAATAGGATAATTGCGTTTTTGATCACTTTCTTCTGTCACTTTTTGATTCAATTTAATCATATATAAAGAAATAAATGTGATTATAAACGGAGGTATCTGCATTAAAATTCGGAGGAATACCCAAGCATAGTAAACCTTGAGATTTTCAAACAACATCATTACATTTGTCATACTATAGAAAAACTTAAAAAAATTGATTAAAATTATAAATAAAAAGATAGATAAACAAACATGACTGAATATGTTTCTTTTTAAAACGTCAGTAACAACGTATTTAATAAATTTAGCAATAAATATATAAATCATGATTAATCCCAATAAATTTAATATCTTTAAAACGACATATTGATACACTAGCCAAGATAAAATTGAGCTTTGATTAATTGTTAGATTTTGTATAAAGGAAATTTCATTATTAAGATAACTTTCAATATATCTTAAAACAAATAATAGAGTGAAACTCATAAAACTAAAATAAAGTAACTTTGTATGACGTTCCTCAGAATCAAGAGTAACGATTGAACGAAACAACAATACATATGAGAATATAGTTACTAGAATTATGAAATAAGATATAATTGTTGTACCAGGATATGTTATAACATTTAATTCATGATTCATGATTCTAAATACAAGATTTGAACCTATATTTATGAATGCAAAGATAAACACGATTAGGATTCCTTTTATAAACTTTTCGACTTTATTATAGGTTATATTAATAATTATTAAGAAAATCATTGAATGAGTATTGAAGCTTAGATCAATTATACTGTTTATATAATTATTAGTGAGGTATTTATAATATTGACCTACATTAAATTTAGAGTAACTTTCTAAAATAAGTGAATATTGATAAACCAAAAAAAGGTTGTTTAATAAATTAATGAATGAATGTGAAGATAGTCAGTAAAAGTAATATTATTTGAATACTTTTATGAACAGTTTTGTTTAACTCCTTAATTTCCCCTTCTCTTTTCCAAATATTGTATAATATAATATGATATTAACATAATTTTATGTGTTAATAAATAGTCTTTTTAGAAATATATCAAATATAAGTACAAAAAAGGCTCCCTTTTTCAAGAGAGTCTTATAATTTATTAATCTCTAAGAGATTACATCATTCCCATGCCACCCATGTCAGGTGATTGAGTTTCTTTTTCTTCTTTTGGAAGTTCAACAATTGCTGCTTCTGTAGTTAAGAATGAAGAAGCAACTGATGCAGCGTTTTGTAAAGCAGAACGAGTAACTTTAGTAGGGTCTACTATTCCTGCTTCAAACATATTAACAAATGTTCCTTTTAATGCATCAAAACCTTCACCAGGTTTAAGTTGTTTTAATTTATAAACAATAACTGATCCATCAAGTCCTGCATTTTCAGCAATTTGACGAACTGGAGATTCTAAAGCATTTAACACAATTCTCACACCAGTTAATTCGTCACCTTCTGCTTTTATAGCAGCGATTGAGTTATATATGTTCAAATAAGCAGTACCACCACCAGCTACCATTCCTTCAGCAACTGCAGCACGTGTCGCATTTAAAGCATCTTCAATACGTAATTTGCGTTCTTTTAATTCTGTTTCTGTTGCAGCTCCTACTTTAATAATTCCAACTCCACCAGATAATTTAGCAAGTCGTTCTTGTAATTTTTCTTTATCGAAGTCAGATGAAGTTTCTTCTATTTCAGAACGTATTTGATTTACACGATTTAAAATAGCTTCTTTACTTCCTGCACCTTCAACAATAGTCGTATTGTCTTTAGTTACAATAACTTTGCTTGCATGCCCTAATTGATGGATATTTGTTTGTTTTAATTCAAAACCAAGTTCTGAAGTGATAAATTCAGCACCAGTTAAGACTGAGATATCTTCTAACATACGTTTACGTCTATCACCAAATCCTGGAGCTTTAACGGCAACAGCCATAAATGTACCACGTAATTTATTTACAACTATCGTTGCTAATGGTTCTTGTTCTACATCTTCAGCAATGATTAATATTGGTTTAGCTTCCTGAACGATTTGTTCAAGTAATGGTAAAATTTCTTGTAAACTTGAAATTTTATTATCTGTAACTAAAATATATGGATTATCTAAAACAGCTTCCATTTTATCTGAGTTAGTCACCATATAAGGTGATAAATAACCACGATCGAATTGCATACCTTCAACTACTTCTAGTTCAGTTTCAAGTCCACGTGATTCTTCTAGTGTAATAACACCTTCATTACCGACTTTTTCCATTGCTTCGGCAATTAATTTTCCAACTTCATCATCGCCTGCTGATATTGCGGCAACTTGAGCAATTTCTTCTTTTGTTTGAACTTGTTTAGAGTTCTTCTTAAGTTCTTCAACTGCTACTTTAATCGCTTTTTCAATACCACGACGAACGACCATTGGATTAGCCCCAGCAGTAATATTCTTTAAACCTTCTTTAATCATAGCTTGCGCTAATACAGTCGCTGTAGTAGTTCCATCTCCAGCTACATCATTGGTTTTACTAGCAACTTGGGCAACTAACTGTGCACCCATGTTTTCATATTTATCTAGTAATTTAATTTCTTTCGCAATTGTAACTCCATCGTTAACAATGAGAGGAGCACCAAATTGTTGCTCTAATACAACGTTACGACCTTTTGGGCCTAATGTCACTTTAACAACATCAGCTAATTTATTAACACCGTCAAGCATTTTACGGCGAGCATCTTCACCAAATTTAATATCTTTAGCCATTCTTATTTACACCTTCCTTTGATTTATCCTAGTATAGCTAGAATATCTTTTTCATCAACAATCATATATTTTTTACCATCTAGTTTTGTTTCAGTCGCAGCATATTGTGAATAGATTACTTTGTCGCCTTCTTTAACATCGAAACTTTCTTTTGTTCCATTTTCTAACTTTTTACCTGTTCCTAACGCTACAACCCTAGCGAAGTTTTTTTCTTCATTCACATTATCTGGTAAAACAATACCACTTAATGTTTTCTTTTCAACTTCAATTTTTTCTAATAATACTCTTTGTCCTAAAGGTTTGATCATTTAAAGTACCCTCCTTTTAATATTATTATTGTTAGCAATCAATAATAACGAGTGCTAATACAATTATTATTATACATCTATATTATATTTTTGCAAGACCTTTTTATACTTTTTTTGGTAATTTTTTTAAAAATAATCTATGCTTACTTATTATAACTTATTATAAAGCTATCTTTTTGTCAAATATTATACTTTATATCACTTTAAAAATAGCTGAAACTTTATTTATATTTAATCTTCCACCTTGTTTTTGCTATGGATCTATTTCATTTGTCGCAATCATATTAAGAATAATAAATCAATATTCAAGATATGTAAATTTTATGTTTGTCCAACAAAAAAAACACATATCATTTTGATATGTGTTCTAAACTCTTTATATTTTTTTATTTCTTACCTAAAAATTCATTTATAATTTGAGTAATATCTTTACTTCCATCTGTTTTACTTAATTCAGCTTTTATTTCTTCAAGTGTTTCAGGGTCCATATTATCCACAAACACTTTTGATATTTCTGAAGCTTGTGTAGAATTCAAATTAGAAAAATTCGTTGTTAATTCATTAATTTTTTGCATATCTTCTTCAGTAAAAGCAAATTCAACATCTGGGTTAGATTTAGCTTCTAACATTTCAAGTACAGTGTCAATACTTGCTTTCGTTGTTTCATCAATTTTTCCGTCTGTTTTTAATAGTTCTAATGAAATATTAATGTTTGTTCTTGTTTCTTCACTATTAACTAAATTATTAAATTCAGTTAATGCTTTATCAATTGCGACTGCTTCAGGTGTACTAGAAAATTCATAATTCAGTGTAATGTCTTTATTATCAAATTTAATACTACTAAAAGAAATTAAGTTACTTTTTAATAAGTCCGTAAACATATTATTAATATATTCATCTTCTAAAGTTATGGATAAATCTTCAAGATCAAATTCACCCCATGGATTGATATTGTCAAAATCTTGACCTTGTTTTTCATATTTATTTAAACCATAAACAACTAAAGAATTTGGAATGGGTAATTTACCAATCTTAAGTGTATTAATTTGAACTTCTGTGTATCCTTCATAATCTTTAAAAGCTAATTTCGCAGTAAATGTTGTTCTTGTTTGATTTAATGTGGCAGTACCATACATTGTTAATATGTCATCCTCAAAAGTAAACCAAACATATTCTACTCCCATATTATATCCTTCGACTAATTGTGTTTTAAAAGAATTAAAACCATTAGAAGAAGCATAAAGGTATTTTGCGACAAATTCATCACTTACAGCAATACTTCTATTCCCTACAACATTACTCATCATTACATATTGTAATTTTTTGTCCATTTCTTCTTGAGCATTAAATTCTTCTACTTTAAAAGTTTGCATGTATGTAGGCACACTTGCGTCATTAATTAATATTGCGCCAATAACTGCACAAGGAATAGCTACGATTAACAATATTACAAGAAAAAATATTCTTAATATAACTTTCATAACCTCACTCTTTCTATCTACTCTTATTCATATTGATTTTTAACAAAAAATAAGAACGATTGTAATTCATTCAATAAGTCAACATCATATACATATACATTACGTGATACTTTAAGACTCATGGATGAAAAGTTAAATATCCCTCTAATTCCACATGCTTCTAATCTTAATGCGATTTCGTTAGCATTTTTAGCTGGTACAGATAAAATCGCAATTTTGATATTATGTTCTTTTATGACCTTCTCTATTGTATCAATATGAAATACTTCTACATCAGAGATTTTTTTACCAACTATATCAGGAGATATATCAAATGCATAAGCAATTTTAATTGGGGTATTTGAGGTCTCTGCTTTAGACATATTATAATGTAAAAAAGCTTTACCTAAATTTCCCATACCTATTATTATACATTCTTCAACATTATTTAAATCTAAAAAATCATTTAAAGCGAATAATACTTTAGAAACTTCATATCCAAAGCCTTGTCTTCCTAATTCACCAATATATGAAAAATCTCTTCGTATTGTTGCTGGATCTATTTTTAATATCTCTCCTAGTTGAGATGATAAAATTCTGCTTATCCCTTGTTCTTGTAAACTTTCAAAACAGCGACGGTAAAAAGGCAATCGTTTCACTGTTGCTTTTGGAATTTTATACATTGTTTCACCTCTAGTATATTTTTAAATTATATAATCTAATATATCATTTTTTTTATTAAAAGTAAATTGAATAGCCAATTTTTTTCACAATTGAATAAATTTAATTTATTAAAAGCAAATAATATGTTAGAATAAACATAGGATTTTAAATGGTGATAAAAAATGAATTTAATAACAATTAGTAATTTAACTAAATATTTCGATACAACATTGATTCTTGACCAAATTAATTTTACGCTTAATTCGAATGAAAAAATCGCAATTGTCGGACGTAATGGTGCTGGAAAATCAACATTAGCGAAAATAATTTGTGGTTTAGAAGATTATGATAAAGGCGATAAATTTATCGCCAACAACGTCAAGATTGGTTATTTTTCACAACATAGTTTAATTGATTCACAGTACACGGTCTATGAAGAATTAAAAACTGTGTTTAAAAAACAAATTGAACTGAAACAATCCATTGACCACTACGCTGATTTACTTAGTCAAAATTATGATGATGAACTTTTACATAAATATACCATCCTTCTTCAAAATTTTGAAGAAATTGAAGGATATACTTATGAATATAAAATTGAAAGTTTACTTAACCGATTTGGTTTTAAAGATTACTACAATCATTTAATTGGTAATCTTAGTGGTGGTCAAAGAACAAGACTTGCACTTGTAAAATTATTACTTGAGGAACCAGATGTATTAATTCTTGATGAACCGACTAACCACTTAGATATTGAAACAGTAGAATTTTTAGAAGGATTTCTAAAAATGTATAAAAAGTCCATTATTATTATTTCTCATGATCGTTATTTTCTTAATCAAGTGGTTAATTTAGTATATGAAATTGAGTTCAATAAAGGTGTATTATATAAAGGTAATTATGATCATTTCCTTATTTTAAAAGAAGATCGCTTTGATCAAATGGCTAAACAATTTGAGCTCCAACAGAAAGTCATTGAGAAAGAACAAGACTTTATCAATAAAAATATCGTAAGAGCGTCTTCGACAAAGCAAGCTCAAAGTAGACGTAAAAAACTTGAAAAAATGATTATATTAGAAAACCCAAATATGGATGATAAAAATATCAAAGTTAACTTTGATTTTGCGAGAAATACTGGGAATATCGTTCTCCAAGTAATTGACCTATCCATTGGCTACAACAAACCAATAGTAAAACATATCGATATGCTCATTTTAAAAAATGAAAAAGTAGCCGTTTTAGGACCAAATGGGATTGGCAAATCGACTTTATTAAAAACGATTAATCAAAATATAACTGCATTAAGTGGTGATATCAGATATGGAGCGGGAGTAAACATCGCTTATTTCGATCAAGAGCTTGCTGTGTTAAACACTAATAAAACTGTAATTAATGAAATATGGGATGAGCACCCTACCATGCTTGAAAAAGATGTTAGAAAGCTTTTGGGATCATTTCTATTTACTAAAGATGATGTATATAAAAACGTCACAGAACTATCAGGTGGAGAAAAAGTAAGATTAGCCCTGGCTAAACTTGTACTTAAAAAGGCTAATTTCTTAATATTAGATGAAGTGACCAACCATCTAGATATCTTAAGTCGAGAAGTCTTGGAAGAAGCATTAATTGATTATGAAGGGACGATCCTTTTTGTCTCACATGACCGTTTCTTTATTAATAATGTAGCTACAAAAATAATTGAGATTAAGGATGATAAAGCAACAGAATATATTGGTGATTATTCATACTATGTTGAAAAACGTGACCTTTTTAATAAACAAGAAACAGAGAATAAAGAAGAAAAAGTAAACAATGATTTCCTAGAACAAAAAAAGCAAAAGCGGGAAAACAAAAAAGCGCAAAAA
>JARDZP010000178.1 GCA_029240795.1 Haloplasmataceae bacterium
ATAGATATCTTATACTAAACAAACATGTATCTGCTCCTGTTCTTCCTTGTAGTAATATAGTAAGCAATAGTAACTTATCTGAATTTAATTTCTTTTCACTGTCTATAAAATCATTTGGTATCATTATATATTTATCTTCCAAACTCACCCCTCCTTCCATTCAATCTTAATTCCATAATATACCTTACTGAATATTTTGTCAACTTTATTTATAATTTATTTAATATGTACCATTATTAAAATATTTAAATTAATTTTAGACATAAAAATAAAGGTCATATTTCAGACCTTTTACACATATATTTCTATATAGAGTTTAAAAGCTATTATAAGGCTTAAATTTCAATTTTAGAACTTAGGCGACACATAATACCTTTTATTGAGTACAAGCGGTAAAATGAGGTTTATTTTGCGTTTCTGTAAATAAATCTGATATAAAGCTATTTAACTTCAACTTATCATTATCCCATCCAAGTAATTTATGTTCAAGAGATTTCATCTTCTTGGGGTCACTATAAATATCTCTTGCATCAAAATTATTAAAATTATTTGGTTTTACTTTAGATTTGCTGACAGATTTTTCACTATCATTTTGTAGTCGAATGATATTTTCACTCTTTTTCTTTATATAAAATTTAACTCCTACTGCTTTAGTCCCGAGTTTAAGAACTTCGTATTCAACATTGAGATCTGTTTTTAGGTTAATTTCATCTATTGAGGGATTTAATATCTTTCCACTAATATTATTAAATCTATCATAAGACTTTTGAGTTAACTTTAATATTTTCTTAAATTCTTCAAGCGTATAAGAAACTTCGTTTTTGAATAGACTACTTTTTGATAGTTGATATATGCGAATAGCGTGCTTTGAACTTAAATCTAATACATTAGATAATCTAAAACTTGTAAATAAATCTTGCAGTTGCACAAGGTAAGGTTCAATTTCTTCATTAATTTTCATCATTATTGAACCTTCTTTCTTCTTATATTTTGCATGAGTAATTATGTTGAACATTTCCCAGTCACCATTTGGCTGTTTAATTTCAATTATTTTTTTCATTAAGCTTTTACATGCTTTAGGTAAGTCTCTATATAAAGGTTCAACGCTTACATTCATTAAATCAGCAATATCACGTACTCTAAATACAGTTCTATATGTTTTAGTATCGTCTTTTTTAATAGTGGATATTAATATTAATAACAGTTTTTGCTCTAATGAAGTCATTTCATAACTAGCGTGAACAAACATATTATCCTGAACTACCAAGTTATTATTATTTAAATTCAATTCTAATTGCTCATATTCCATAACAAATCCTCCTAGATAAGCTATCAATCTTTAGTCAATTACTATCATTTTTTAGTCTACATACAAACGTATCTTTAGTCAATACACTATCATTTTTTAGTCAATTACTATCAATCTTTAGTTAATGACTATCATTTTTTAGTCAATTGCTTGTTTTAAGCATTGATTTTACACACTTTAAAGGGTATCTTAATAGTATTAATAGAAATTAAAAGTATAAATAAATACTTACTATCATTTTTTAGTCAATTAATTATCATCAATAAACTTAACTATCAATCTTTAGTCTATTAAATAAATAAAAGAAAACTTGTATTTTAACCCACTTATCAGCCCCATACAGTCTTCGATTTTATAGATGATAAACTACTCTACTTTTATTCTGTAAACTCTCCTACGCTCTTTCTGTATGGTAAAACTTAATTCTATTTACGACATGATTAGATTTATTACTTCTTTTTGCCAAATAACTTACTGAAAAATCCTGTTTGTTTCTGAGATTTTAGTTCTTCTATTTCTTTTTCTAATGCCTTGATCTTTTCATCTTTAGTGTCATCTCGAAGTTTTTCAACTAATTTTAAATCTCTTTCTTCTGAATTTCTATCTAATTGGTTAAATCTAATATCAATTTGTTCCTTTATTTCTTCAGATATTTTTTTATTCTCATCTTTATGGATATTTAATTCTTCTTTAATGTTTTGGGTTATATCAGATTTAAATAAGTTGATGTGATCTGACACTACTTCATCTACAGTTAAAGCAACTTGTTCTTTAACATCATCTTTTAAAAAATCGCCATATTCAAATAACATTTTTTTAATATTTTCTTCAAATGAATTTAACCTTTGTTCTATTTCAACTGAGATTTCACTCGATAATCCATTATAACCTATCAAATCTTTAGATAAGTCATTTTCATTGTCTCCAATTTGTTCAAATCCATTTTTTATTATATAATCTCTAACTTGTGCATGAGTAAATTGCTTCTCATCTATTAATTTTTGTATAACTTTAAATGCTTTTATAGTTCGTCCAAACGTATCTCCCCAATACCTAACTCTTTTTTCATCTGCTGGGATCTCTCTAGCCACATCTGGAGCTGTCAAAAAGACTTCTTTTTCTATATCTGTATAATCAACATCAATAAATTTGTTGTCCAACATTCTAAACCTCCACTCAATTAAACTATGTTTATAGTATAACAAATTTAAACTAAATTACACAATAGAATTAACTTTAATTATTTTAAATTATAAGTAGACTTTAGTTTATATTTTATATACTATAGATTTAGTTTAGTTTAAATATTCTCTACTGGAACTTTAGTTTAGTTGAGATAATGCATTAATTTGTAATGATTATATATACATACTATGAATATAATTTAAACATTATAAAAGCATTTCGTAAGCACTTTATTGATATTATACAAGCATTATTTAAATATTATATTAACATTATGAGTACATTATATAAGCACTATAAATAAATAATGATTAAATAATATGAACACTTTTTATACATAGTTAATATACTACTAATATAAAGTATTAAAAGTATAAAAATACTTTATTGACAAGCGGTATATTAAATGGTATTATTTAGATAAAAAGGTGGTGATATTATGTCTGAATTATTTAACAAAAGAGATTATAAAGTATTAGAAGAGTTAATAGCTAATAATTGTGTTTCCCCTATAGCTTCTTTGAATAGAGTACAGTTGATGAATTTAACAGAATTATCATCATCTAAAATAAGAAGCGTAATAAAGTATTTTTTAATGACAGGATTAATATTAGAGGGAATAAAGGATGGACAATACAA
>JARDZP010000001.1 GCA_029240795.1 Haloplasmataceae bacterium
TTTAAATAGGCTTTAAAAATTACTGTCCCAATCATCACTATAGTAAAATATCACATTTATTATATCATATGAAAAATATGTGTCAATGTAAAATTATTTATTGTTATATTTACTTAGTATATCAATAAATTTTTTACTATTTTTTTCAGTTTCTTTTACTTCTTTATATTCTTCATTTTTTACTTTTTCGCTTACTTTATTTACAGTATTTTCTATAACTTGTTTTTCTATAAATGTAATTTCTTTACTTTCATTTAAATCTAATTCATTATCTTTTAAAATCTCCTCAAATGAACGTATTATATGAGGTTCATTTACTTTATTTTTAACCGAATCACGGATTTCAATGTAATTTTTTATCGTATTTAGCTTTTTTATATTTTCATCAGCTAATAATTGTAATCGCGAATCAATTTCAAAAAAGTTCAATAACTCATTGAAATCTTTATCATCTTTTCTAATTAAATAATATTTTGAATCAGAAAATTTAAATATTGTCTTTTTGAAAATATTTAATATATGACTTCGATATAATTTCATTTCCTGATCGAGATTTTTAACTTCCGTTATGGTTACTTCTAATTTATTAATCGTGTTATTAATAATTTCTTTACTTTGTAATTCTGCTTCATTTCTTTTTTTATTAGCGATCTCTTCTGCGTTTCCTATGATACTTTTAGCCTCAGCATTAGCTTTTTCAAAAATATCATCAACTTTAGCTTTATGTTGATCAAAATTATGATTTTTATTATTCATATCTTGAAAGAGTTGTTTATTTTCTATTTCTAATTGCGATCTTTTATCATTGATATCCACTAGGAAATCAAGTAGTTTTGTAACCACAATTTTTGTTTCATCTGCATCATAATTTTCTACATTCGCTAATATTTGTTCTCGTAAAGCTTTAAAGTCCATAAATATCCCTCCAGAATCGCTAATTACTTGGTATTTTTATTTCGATTACAAGTTTATCGGATTTTGTACTGCGTAACAATTTCGATATGATAAATCTCCCATATTTCCTTACAGATATAACATCATCTATATTAGTTTTATCAGCTTGGCTTAAAACAACCTGCCAATTTTTATAAACAGAACCATTAGAAATTAACTCTTGCGCATTGTTTCTAGATAAATTATATACGTGACTAATTAAATTATCAATACGCATTGATGAAATAATGATGTCTTTTTTGATAAATTTTTCATCTGTCTCGATTTTTTCAGTAATTTGATCAAGATTAATCGGAACTTTGTTAATCATTTTAAACTCATTTATTAAAATACTTTCAATTTCATTTGAGACAAAAAAGTAACACTCATCACCTTGGAAGATAATGTCACCAAATAATGCCCTGTCAATTTTTAAACTCATCAACGTGCCTAATACATTTTGATGAGTTAAATTTAAATAGCGTTTATTATATAATATTTTATAACAGGTTAGATTAAATAAACTGTCATTTATTGTTAGATTAATATTATAAATTAAGCAGCGTTTTCTTTCAGCATGACTATGCCCACCACTCATTTCAATATGACTATTGCTATACTTAAATACTTCTGTAATTATTTCTTGTTCTCTTAAACTAAGAAATTTAGTTAAAATAATTTTATCATTATTTTCTACTTGTTTTAAATATTCATTTACTTTAGCGTAAAAGATTTTTTCATCATCGCTTATAACCATATTTAACTCCTAATAGTAAAGATAGTTCATAATTTCACTTAAAAATAATAAGAACATCATCGCTAACATGGGTGCAAAACTAATTGTACCTACAGTAGCAAAACGAAAAACATTGATCAATGGATCACAAATTTTCGCTAAATAATAATAAACTTTACTATCTCTAAAATTTGGAAAAAAGGTTAAAAAACTGTAAATAAAGATTGCGAATACGTATAGTTCAATTGCGATATTAATTAGGTCAACTAATGCACCCATAAAACCAACTCCATTAATTATTTATTAGTCCAAAATCTAAAGGTTTTTTTCGATATCTTCTCTACATCACCTTGTAAAACGAAAATTGCTCCTAAAACAAAATCAGAAATTCTTTTACAAATATCAATATCAATTTCTTCCATATTGAGAATAACTACATAACCTTTTTCTAATTTTTCAACAACATCACAAGCATCCTCAAATGATTTAGGATATAAAACAATTTCTTTATTCTCAGGAATGATACTTTCATTTTGATTAAAAAGGTTTTTAATATTACTGTTTCGAGTTTCTTTAATCTCTTCTTTTACCGTTTTTATTTCATTATCTTTAAAATATGAATTTTGATTATTTAATTGTTCAGTAAAAACATGATCTGCTTCAAATTCTTCATCAAATCCTAAAAATTTTTTAAACATTTTTTTAAATACTGCCATATATTTCCTCCTATATACTAAATAACCTAGAACCTATTCTAATTAATGTAGACCCCTCTAGAATCGCATAATGAAAATCATTACTCATCCCCATCGATAACTGTAAACAAGGGGCATAATTAAGATTTAAACTGATTACTGCTTCTTGAATCTGTTTAAGTCTAGCAAATGTCCTTCTAATAATTAACTCATCTGTTTGACTCTCTGCCATTGTCATTAATCCAACTACTTTTATTTTATCATATTGTTCTAAATTTTTAATAAAGCTGATTACTTCATTTGGATTCAAGCCATGTTTATTTTCTTCACCTGAACAATTAACTTCAACAAAACAATGAATGACCTTTGTAGCTTGTTTATTAATCTCAATAGCCAAACTTTCTCGATCGAGAGAATGTAAATAATCAAGCTTATTTATAATTTTGTTTACTTTATTTGTTTGTAAACTACCAATAAAGTGCCAAATAATAGGTTCTGATTGTAATAGTTCATATTTTATTAAAAAATCTTGAACTTTATTTTCACCTATATTATGGATACCGGAATTTACAAGCATTTTTATTTCTTCTACACCAACGTATTTTGTTGCAGCTAAAATCGTTATATTTGTTTTGATGTGATTTTTTTCTTTAATTGTTTCTATTTCATGATTTAATTTTTCTAAATTACCTATTATATTCATGATATCTCTACCTATTTTTTCCATTCTTTTTATTATTATATCATAAAAATGGAAAATTTCGAATATTAAAGTATATTTTTAACAGGATAATTTACAAGAATGGTATCAACACCAATTTTTACGATCTGTTCCCATGTAATCTTTATCAAATTACGTTTTTTAAAGACATTCATAACCCCACCATCTTGTTGAATATAAATCGCAAAAATTTGTCCGCTATTCGGTTCAATATCTAAATCTACAATTGAACCGATGGTTTGACCATCATTAACATTGACAATGTACTTCTCTTCAATTTTACTCAATAACATTTATTACCATCTCCTTAGTCTTATTATATGCATAAGTTTCCAAATAAAAAACGAGCATCTAAATAAATTATCTAGATGCTCAAATATTAATCCAAAAAATCATGCATTTGTTTTAAGGCATTTTTTTCTAATCTAGAAACTTGTGCTTGAGAAATCCCAATTTCGTCAGCAATTTCCATTTGGGTTTTGCCTAAAAAATAACGTTCATATATAATCCGTTTTTCACGTTTATCTAACATTTTCAATCCTGTTTCAATCATTAAATTCTTACTCCAGGTTTCATAATCATCCGTATTATCTTGAATTTGATCAATTAAATGAATTGTATCGCCACCATCACTATATATTGGTGTATAAATCGAAATAGGATCTTGAATGGCTTCTAGCGATATAATAACATCAATAGGATCAATTCCTAAAATTTGTGATATTTCTTCTTCTGTCGGTTCACGATGATTTTCTAATATATAGCTGTCTCGTACTTGTAAAACTTTATACGCGATATCTTTCAAAGATCTTGAAACTCTAATTGAACTATTATCTCTTAAGTACCTTCTTATCTCACCAATGATCATTGGAACAGCATAAGTTGAAAACTTAACTTCATGTCCTAAATCAAAATTATCAATAGCTTTTATTAATCCAAGACAACCAACTTGAAACAAATCATCCATATTCTCTCCACGTTGATTAAATCTTTTTAAAACGCTCAATACTAATCTTAAATTCCCAAATATTAACTTATCACGTGCGGCTTTATTACCGGCTTGATACTTTTTGAATAATTCTACCATTTCACTATTTTTTAAGACATTGATTTTACTAGTATCTAAACCGTTTATGTCTACCTTATACTTGCTCATAAATAAAAGCCTCCTTCTCACATAAAGTTTGGCTCTTTTTTGTGGTAAGTATTCATATTTTTGAGAAATTTTGTAAATTTAGTTAATCCCTTTTTTGATTTGTTGTTTCATTTTGTCGATAATTTTCTTTTCAAGTCGAGATATGTAAGATTGTGATATGCCCATTAATTCCGCCACTTCTTTTTGAGTTTTTTCCTCATTACCAAATAATCCAAATCTTAATATAATAATTTCTCGTTCTCTTTTATTCAATTTATTAACAGCTTGATATAAAATTTTTTTCTCTTCATTACTTTCTAAATCTTTCATTATGATGTTATCTTCTGTTCCTAAAATATCTGAAAGTAATAGTTCATTGCCATCCCAATCAATATTTAGTGGTTCATCAAATGACACTTCAGTACGCATTCTGCCATTTTTTCTTAAAAACATTAAAATTTCATTTTCAATACATCTTGAAGCATATGTAGCTAATTTGATATTTTTATCTTTATTATATGTTTGGACACTTTTAATTAAACCGATTGAACCGATACTAATTAAATCTTCAATATAAATACCCGAGTTTTCAAATTTTTTCGCAATATACACGACGAGTCGTAAATTATGTTCAATTAACTTATCGCGAGCTCTCATATCACCACTATTAAACGCATCAATATATTTCATTTCTTCTTCAGGTGATAAAGGTTCAGGTAACACTTCATTACTATTTACAAAAAAAAGTGTATTAAATTTAAGCAAAAAATCAATTAACTTAAAGATTAACTTAAGCATACATCATCCCTCCTAATTTTTTACAAGAATACTAGAATTTAAAATTACATTGAATGTTTGATCTTTATTTTTAATATTATCTGCTAATGCGATATACACGTCTTTATCATGAAACTTGTCTTTGATAGAAATACCAAAACTTTGTGGTTTAAACGCTAAAGAAATATAGTTTTGCATGATTGTTTTATATTGTACATAAGTAAAACGAATATTGTTGTTTATCAAGAACGTTTCATTAATTGTAAAATCAAATAAACTGCGATCAATAAAAACGACTGGTAGTCCTTGTAAAATAACAATATTGCCTGTATCAATAAGTCCTTTAACATAATACTCTTTATTAAGGATTGTAAACTTAATATCGATGATCCCTGCTTTCACAGTTGCTAAATTTTCATTCATCACCCTATATATATATGTTACAACATTCGCTAATATAAATGAAAAGATTATTAAATACCATGAAATTTTATTATTTAAACCAATTAATAATGATTTTTCTAAAAATCTAAAATTATAAGACATAATAATTCCAGCAACTAAATAATTCAAAAAATAAAAAGTGATTATTTTTAATACAAACTGTTTGATTGAGGTATATTTGAACGCAATTAATATGATTAGAAAGCTCCAAAATACTCTTAAAATAAAAAATAACCATAATATACGTATATATATTAAGCCTATTCCTAAGACGGCGAATAGTGTTGCTAAAAAGATCCTCCCTAATTTATAATGATCCTTCGTAATGACTCCTGTATAGGTAATTAAACTATAATCAAGTAAGAAATTTGATAAGATAATCAAATCAACATAGATCGTCATTGATATTCCTCCCTAACTACATATACAAATCATACATAACAAAGAAGGTTGAAATTACAAAAAAAATGTCAGTTACCGATTTTAATTATTTTTCTTTTCTCACGATAAAAATAATTTAGTTTTTTGGTGTTACTAATAATTAAGAATATATAGAAAAGCATAAAAACGGGTAATAATAAATATGCTTGAACAAAGATGAGAAAATTAAACAATCCATGTAAAATAATTGGCGAAAATAATGAGATTAAAAAGTAATGTTTTTGTTGAATTTTGGTGTTAGCGAATTTAGATAAAGATAAGAAATATCCCATGTTGATTCCAAACAACATGTGACCCGGAACAGAAAACATGGCGCGTGTTATTCCTGCTTCATAGGAATGATAATTAAAGACAACATAAAGGATATTTTCTAATGTAGCAAAACCTAATGATACGACCACAGCGTAAACGATCCCATCAAATCGTTCATTATATTCCTTTAATTTATATGCTTTTGATAAAACAACAAACCGTTTAAAAAATTCTTCAGTAAAGCCAGCAACCACAAAAGCGGTATAAAGCGGAGATAAAAATCCGCTGAACATATTAAATCTCATGAGTATTTTTTCAAAAAAGATTACCGGTAATGAAATGATTACTCCATAAAAAAAGAGTTTTATTAATAGTAAAACCGGTTCCTTATCATGTTTATCTAAAAAATAAATAATGATGATTAATGCTAAACCTGGAGTGATTGATAAAATGAGTAAATTAAAAAACATAAAAACACCTCCAAAAATGCTATTATTATTGTTTGTAACACAGAATAAATTTATAATAACTTTGTCCATCTTACATATAATAACAAATAGAAAAATGAAAGGAGATAAAGATATGTTTGATATGATTTCTAATAGTAAAAGAAAAAATGATATGTTAGATTTTAATAACTTCTTTTCTGAATTTTTTCCTGATATCTATACTAATATCGAAGGAAAAATGATGAGAGTTGATATTAAAGAAAATGATAATTCTTATATCTTTGATGTTGAAATTCCTGGAGCTAATAAAGAAGATATTAATTTAGTTGTAAATGAAGATGTTTTAACAATTAATGTAACAACAAAAAGTCAAGTAGCTGAAGAAAAGGATAATTATATCAGAAGAGAAAGAAAATTTGGGTCTTTTACTAGATCATTTAGTATCCCTTATCTTGATAAGGATCAAATAAATGCCAAGTATGAAAATGGTGTGTTGCATATAACCTTACCAAAACGTACAAATAATCATGAAGAAGTTAAAAAAATAAATATAGAATAAAATTTAAATAAAAAACAAGGGAATTTTACAAGAATTCACTTGTTTTTTAAATTCCTAAGCATTTTCTCCCCTTACAATTTGAACAACATCAATCTATTAATGATTCTTAAGATATAAATATAAAAAGGGTTTGAATTATGAATCGAAATGTATTAAAATGTTAATATAAGTAAAGGAGGAGAAAGTATGAAGTTTAAAGGAAAAGGGATAGCCTTATCAGGGACTATTATTTCATTAGTTGTTTCATTTTTAGTATTTATTTTAGGTGCTATATATAATTTTTTAGCAGCAACACAAACTTTTAAAGACAGTTATATAGAGGGTTTTTTAGAGGGAGATTCAACATTTACTACAGAAGATGCATTAGCTACACTTGATATTTTGAAGGGTATTGTTTCATTTTTTGAATATACATCTTTGATATACATGGTTTTAGGAATCATCGCATTAGTATTAATTATTGTAGTTAAGAAAAGTAACGTAAAAGGGATTGGTATATACTTATTACTTCTAAGTATTTTACATCTATTTAGTGCAAGATTACTTGTATTTGTCCTTTTATTGATAGGAAGTATTAATTTTCTACAATATAAAGAGGAAATTCAAAATCAAGAAGTTAAAAATGAGCCTGTATTCTAAAGAAATCTTTAGCATAAGGTTAGTTACACATAAAATTTAAAATAGAACTTACTCAATTGAGTAAGTTCTATTTTTCATTATTTATTTTTTATTATACTAAGAACTAATTGATCAGCAAGTTTACTACTAATAAAAGGTAGCACTTGATTTGATACTTTACGACCTTTTTCAATATAATTTAATACGAGTTGATCAGCACATTCTGTACTTACAAATGGCATCATTGCGTTAATATTTTCAATTTCACCCTTATTATTTAAGTATTTAATAACTAATAAATCAGCTGTTTCCTCACTTATAAATGGTAAGAAACTTACGATATTATTTATTTCGTTATTATTTTCAATCATGTTTACAACTATTTTATCAGCTGTTTCGGTACTAACAAAAGGTAGAATTGACACGACCTCAGTAATTTTACCGTTAATTTCAATATATTTTCCAACTAATTTGTCAGCCGTTTCTTCATTTACAAAAGGTAAGATTGATACGATATTGTCGACATTATTAAGATGATCAAGTGCTTCTGTAACTAATTTATCAGCTGTTTCCTCACCAATAAACGGTAGGATTGATATGATATCATCAAAATTATCAACTTTTAATTCATCCGATAAGTCTTCAATTTGTTTTGGTTTAAGTATCGGTGAAATATTTTTAAATTCCTCAATGGTCAATTTTTCAGATATTTTTCCACTCACTACATTACTTATTATTTTTGCACCTTTTTCACTATTTAGTAATTGATCAATTGTGGTGTTAAAGATTTCTGCTATTTCAGGTAGTTTTGTAATATCAGGCATTGTTTCACCTCGCTCCCAATTTGAGATCGCTTGGTGACTGACATTTAATAAATCAGCTAATTCCATTTGTGTTAAGTTTTTCGCTTTGCGATATTCAGATATTTTCACTCCGACAAGTTTCATGTTAAACATAATATTTCTCCTTTCGATTTGGTAATTTCATTTTAGTTTGAATTATAAATATAAACAACCAAGTAATACTTGCATTTAATATTAATCAATTCAATTAATACTTGAATAGAAAATATGATATAATAATTATGTATTCATATATATTTTTTTTGAAAGGATTTAAATATGCAAAACTTTATTTTTGACAACAAAACAACTATTATTTTTGGTAAAGACACACAGTCTCAAGTAGGTCTTGAAACCAAAAAATATGGAAAAACAGTTTTACTACACTTTGGTGGAGGAAGTATTAAAGCTTCAGGCTTATATGATGAAGTCGTTCATTCATTAAAAAAAGAGGGATTAAAGATTGTTGAGCTAGGAGGAGTAAAGCCGAACCCACGACTTTCTTTAGTAAAAGAAGGAATAAAATTGTGTATCGATCAAAAAATTGATTTTATTCTCGCTGTTGGAGGAGGAAGTGTCATCGATTCAGCTAAAGCCATTGCGATTGGTGCTAAATACGAAGGTGATGTGTGGGATTTCTTTACAGGTAAGGCTGAAATAAAAGTTAGTCTTCCATTAGGAGTTGTACTAACAATTCCAGCAGCTGGTAGTGAAGCAAGCACTGGCTGTGTTATAACTAACGAAGATGGATGGTATAAACGCTCTTGTGGTAGTGTTTTAATTAGACCACAGTATGCGATTATGAATCCCGTATTAACTTATACCCTACCAAGCTATCAAACAGCGTGTGGCGCAACAGATATGATTGCTCATGTCATGGAACGCTATTTCACGAATGAATTAGACGTGGATTTTACCGATCATTTATGTGAAGTGACTATCAAGACAATCATGAAACACACAAAAATTGTTTTAAAAGATCCTAGTCATTATGCAACTCGAGCAGAACTGATGTGGGCGGGAACGATTGCTCATAATGGTTTATTAGGAACTGGTCGAATTGAAGACTGGGGTAGCCATGATATCGAACATGAATTAAGTGGTATTTATGATATTGCTCACGGAGCGGGTCTCGCTATTGTTTTCCCAGCTTGGATGAAATATGTATACAAACATGATGTTAATCGTTTTGTTCAATTTGCTCACCGTGTTTTTAATGTTGACATTGATTTCAATAATCCAGAAAGCACAGCTTTAGAAGGAATTCATAAATTGCAATCTTTCTTAAGTGAAATTGGTTTACCAACTTCACTTAAAGACGTAAATATTCCTAGTGATCGATTAGAAGAAATGGCTAAAAAAGCAACAGAATCTAATTCATTAGGTAATTTTGTAAAATTGCATGAAAAAGATGTATTAGCGATCCTACAAATCGCAGCTGAATAAAAAAAACATCTTTTTTATCTTAAAATAAGAGTCATCACTGATGGCTCTTATTGTTTTTTAGGGGATATTTAATCGCATTCTTTTTCATTTTATCTAACATAATTTCTTCAATGTCTAATTTGTGTTCGTCAGCGAAGCGAAAACAATACATTAAAACATCAGCTAATTCTTCTTTAATATGTTCCATATTTTTTTCATAGGCTTCTTCATTACTAATCCACTGAAAACATTCTAACAGTTCACTCGCCTCAAGTACGATTGAAAGTGCTAAATCTTTACCATTGTGATATTGGATCCATCCTCTTTCTTCAGAAAAATCATGAATCTTCTTTTCAATTTCTTGGATTTTATTCATTTTATCACCTTTTTTTCTATATTTACCCAAATCATAACAATATTTTTAGTTTTTGTAAATTGTTTATTTATAAATATGTCACAACATACTATAATAAAATAGATATAAAGATTGGAGGTCATTATGAAGGATATTATAATTGAAAAATTAAAACAAATTGAAAAAGATCATCAAGTCAAAATATTGTTCGCTATTGAAGCTGGAAGTAGAGCAGCAAATATATTTTCAAATGATAGTGATTACGACATTAGATTTGTTTATTGTCATACTATTGATTGGTACTTATCACTTGATGTTAATGTAGACGTCATTGAAACAGTTAATGATTTATTTGATATTGGTGGCTGGGGGTTAAGAAAAACCTTAAAGTTATTTAGTAAAAGTAATCCTTCTATTCTAGACTGGATACATTCACCAATCGTTTATTGTAATGACTTTTCCTTAATGGCTGATTTAAAATTATTAGTTCATGAATATTATTCAATTAAATCTAGAATTCATCACTCAGTAAATATGGCCAACACTAATTATCGTACATACTTACAAGGCGATGAAGTAAATCTTAAAAGGTATTTCAATGTTTTAAGACCCCTTTTATCTTGTATGTGGACTGAAAAATATATTTCTATTCCTCCACTTAATTTTGAAATTTTAGTAAATGAATTAGTTGAGAATTTAGAAGTTAAAAATGAGATGAATACCTTAATTCAAACAAAACGAACTGGCGATATCTTACATTTTCAACCACAAAATATCGTTTTAAACAATTTTATTGAAGCTAAAATTAGTTATTATAAAGATTTTGATAATTCTATTAAAGTGAAAGAAAATATTAATATAGAAAAATTAGATCAATTATTTAGAAAAACTTTATTTGATGCTTGGAAATAAATAAACTTCGGGTATTACAACTTTATCAAGCAAATGAGACTGAATTACTAGGTACATTTGATTATTATCAGAGTGAATTTTATAGAAATCAAAAATGAGCGATACATTCAATATCGCTCATTTTTATTCATGATTTTCTCATTGTAAGTTCATTTATTGATGTAAGTACTTTTCTAATTCTCTTCATTTGTTAATTTCTACTGGAGATTTATCTAAATTATATATTTTTGCACCTTCAATTGATAAAATAAATGGAGAGTAGCTTTCGATAATAAATTGGCAATCGCAATACCTATTGATTAATCAACTTAAAAAAATATCTGTCCAATACCCAGGGTTTTTCAGTGGTTTCGCCGCTGGATATTGTGTGGCTCTAAATTCTAATTCAAATGATGGTAAATAAAAATTGAACTTACTTTGTCTTTATAATATCTTTTCCACCCATATAAGGTCTTAATACTTTAGGAATATTAATACTTCCATCTTCATTTAAATGATTTTCTAATAATGCGATTAACATACGTGGAGGAGCTACCACTGTGTTATTTAAAGTGTGAGCAAAATAATTACTATTTTCGCCTTTAACTCTAATGCCTAATCTTCTCGCTTGTGCGTCACCTAAATTAGAACAACTTCCTACTTCAAAATATTTTTGTTGTCTTGGGCTCCATGCTTCAACATCAATACTCTTAACTTTTAAATCTGCTAAATCACCGCTACAACACTCAAGCGTTCTAACTGGAATCTCCATACTTGTAAATAATTCTACTGTGTAATGATATAGCTTTTCAAACCAAGCTTTTGACTCAGTTGGTTCACAAACAACAATCATTTCTTGTTTTTCAAATTGATGAATTCTATAAATTCCTCTTTCTTCAATACCATGAGCACCTTTTTCTTTTCTAAAACAAGGAGAATAACTTGTATAAGTGTATGGTAATTTATCTTTTTCTAATAAATTATCAATGAATTTACCTATCATAGAATGTTCACTCGTTCCGATTAAATATAAATCTTCACCTTCGATTTTATACATCATAGCATCCATTTCAGCAAAACTCATTACTCCAGTTACCACCCCACTACGAATCATGAACGGAGGAATGCAGTATGTAAACCCCTTGTCAATCATAAAATCTCTAGCATAAGAAATAACTGCAGAATGTAATCTAGCTACATCACCCATTAAATAATAAAAGCCATTACCAGCCACTTTTCTTGCACTATCTAAATCAATACCTCCAAGTTTTTCAATTATATCCAAATGATATGGCACATTAAAATTTGGAGTCTTAGCTTCTAAAAATCTCTTTATTTCAACATTTTCACTATCATCTTTTCCAATTGGTACAGTGTCGTCAATAATATTAGGAATAGTCATCATTATGGTTTTAATTCTAGCCGACACTTCTTCTTCTAAACCATCGTTTTGAGCTAGTTTTTCATTAATTAAAACTACATTTTGTTTCATCTGATTTGCTTCTTCAATTTTCTTTTCTCTCATTAACAAACCAATTTGTGATGATGCCTTATTTCTTTCACTTCTTAAATTGTCACTTTCTGTTTTTAATTCTCTAATTTTTTCATCAAGAGCAATAACTTCATCAACCAATGGTAATTTTTGATCTTGAAATTTGTTTCTAATGTTTTTCCTAACAATATTCGGATCGGTTCTAATTAATTTAATATCAATCATTTTTTCCTCCTTAAAATAAAAAAATCCCTTCTATTGTTAATATAATAAAAGGGACGAATTTTTTCCGCGGTGCCACCCTAGTTAGACAACAGTCTCACTTTGAATTATTTAACGGTAATTAACCGGAAGATTTACTTCACCTCAAAGGTAGATTCAAAAGTTTGTATCTCAGTTTCCACCATCCACTAAGTCTCTATTCATACAATTACTTTTTACTATGTCTTATCATAGGATATTCTTTTTCGTTATTATATATTTTTCCCTTTGATTTGTCAAGTTATTATTAATTTATTATGTAAATCATTTAAATTTAGAATATTGTTTTACTTTTTGTTAAGCAACGGATATAAATCAAACGTCTTATGTGTAGAAATATTTTTAGGTCTTCTTAATTAACTTATTTTTACATTTAGGACATGTGACTGTAATTTTTCCTTTACCTTTTGGAACTCTTAGTATTGTTTTACAAATAGAACATTTAAAATATCGATTTTCTTTATCTTTTAGACGAGCTTTTCTTTTACTCATTTTATTTTTAATTGGATAATACAATCGGACAAGTTTGTAATTTTCTTTTTGCCTTTTAGAAATATTTCTAGATAACATACGATTCATTGCGATTATAAGCGGTATAAACGACAATAGACCTAAATAAGGAATATCTGTGATAGATGCAATTAACGAGATGACAACACTAATAATTAATAATAAAAGGGATAACTGATCTCCACCATATCTACCATTCATAAATTTTTTAAACCAATTCATAACTTTTCACATCCTTATACCGTTAATTAGTTTATCCAGTAAATTAATCGTTATAGATTTGTTTACATAAGTGGTGCAAATACACGTAATATTTCATTGATTAAACGTTTCAAAGGTCCAACTTTACAATTTTCTAATGTGATATTTTTACAATCGTTCATAATATCTACACAATCATGTTTCATTGCGATGATTGCATCATTTTTATGTAATAATACACCACATTCAAAATGTAAATATAAACTTCGGTAATCGAGATTTATTGTTCCTATTGAAGCTGTTTTATCATCTGAAACAAGCACTTTCGCATGGATAAAGCCTTTTGTATATTCGTAAATTTTAACTCCAGATCGTATTAATTCTGCATAATAAGAACGAGTTGTCGCGTGTATAATTTTATTATCACCTATAAAGGGTGTAACGATTCGTACGTCTACTCCACCTTTTGCGGCAAGAATTAATGCAGATATAATCGTATCATCAATAATTAAATATGGGGTGGTAATATATATGTATTTTTTTGAATTGATAATGATATTTAATAAAACATTTTCACCAATATTTTCTTTATCTAGTGGACTATCTGCGTATGGTTGAACGTAGCCGTTGCTTTCAAATTCTTCATTTGTATAAGTATGTGTCTCAAACTTTGTAAAATCTTCATCCGTATTACGAATCGCATTCCACATTTCTAAGAAAATTAAAGTAAAACTCCAAACAGCCTCACCTCTTAACATAATGGAGGCATCCTTCCAATAGCCATGTTTTGATACCACATTAATATATTCATCAGCTAAGTTAATACCACCAGTAAATGCGGTTATACCATCTATAACTACAATTTTCCGGTGATCTCGATTATTTTGAATGGAAGATAAGACTGGTTTAAATTTGTTGAAAATTTCTGTCTTAATCCCAAATGATTCTAATTTTTTCTTATATCCTACAGGTAAAGTGAAAAAGCACCCCATATCATCATATAGTACTCTAACATCAAGGCCAAGTTTTGCTTTTTCTTTAAGTACTTCTAAGATGGTACCCCACATTATACCGCCTTGAATAATAAAGTATTCAAGAAAAATAAAGTGTTCAGCTTTTTTAAGTTCTTCTACCAAACGAGCAAATTTAACCTCACCAGGTGATAAATAAACACACGTTGTGTTTTGATAGATGGGGTAATCTTCTGTAATTAGATATTTAGCTGAAGGTAAAAAATCAGGGCTTTCATTTTCTAAATGAACTAAAATTTCATTTTCTTGTTTAAGAAGTGGCTTTGTTTTTTCTGACATCACTTTCAATTTATTTCTAAATTTTCTAGTTGAAGATTGAAAATTGAACAATAAATAAAAAAGTCCTCCAAAGACTGGAACAATAAGGATGAGTAAAATCCAGGGATATTTATAAGATGGCTTATCTTTTTTATTAATGATATATAAAACAATATATAATGAAAAAATAGATAAAGTACGATTGAAAATTTCATATTGAGTATCTGATGCCCATATCGTATAGACAACGAAAGCTATTTGGAGAAGAATTAAGATCGCTACTGAAAGTCTTCTTCTAAATAATACTCTTAACCATTTTTGTCTCATCACTATACCTCACTAACTTGTTTTTTTTGTAATTTTTTATAAAAGTAATTAGCAAGTAATGAAATAATCGCTATTACAACTGTTACAACTACTGACAAGATAAAAACTGGTGATAAAGGATCTGTAATTTTTGCTCCTAATATAGTACAGGTAATCATATATGGTGCAGAACCAATAACTGAACCAATTAAATATTTTCGATAAGGGATATTCATAGTACCTTCTAGAATACTCACAATATCACCTGGTAAGGGGCATAAAACATGGATCATATAAGAGAAAAAGAAAGCATTCTCTCTACTACTCTCAGTAACTTTACTTGCTTTGGGATATTTTATTAACAATTTTTCTAATAATTCATTACCTGATAATCTCCCCAAAATATAAGGAATGGTTAAGCAAACAACAACACCAGCCATATTAATTAAAATAGCCATTGGCGTTGGATATATCGTCCCAACTACGATATATAAAATTAAAATTGGAATCATTATTATGATTGATTTTAATGCGTATAGTAGCATTATTACTAAAAACGCAAGAAATAAATTTTTTGGTGAAAAATTTAATATATCATTTACAGATACATCTTGAAATAATAAGAAATATAAAATGACCAATAAACCCATTAAAATAAAAGGTAAAATTTTGATTGAGAATATCGCAAAGTTTGCTAACTTTTTTTGATTTATTTTCATAAAACCCTCCTAATTTACTAACTTTTAAAAATTTAATTTACTTTGTTAAAACACCCATCGGTAAATGTAATGTTTGTTCAATCATAGTGAGATAAGTAAAACGATTAATATTCATATCTTTTGGATGTTCTAATAAATACTTTAAGCCATAGAACATCATGATTGTCGTCTCAATTGGATATTTAATATTTAACTTTTTTTCATTAACGCCTATTTCTATTAATTTTTTCAAGTGAACTAACCAATCTATTTCAAATGATTTTGAGTCAATAATTTCATGAATCAACTGTTCATCTAACAACAATAATTCATTTTGATTTGAATACATGTCGGTAAATAGTAAAATTTTTTGATAGAATCCTCCTTCTTCATTACTTAAAATGCTTTTTATTTTAATTTCTAGTTCGATTTTATATTGTTCAATGATTGCTTTAATTAACTCTTCTTTCGATTTAAAATAATAATAAAACAAACCTTTAGCAACACCAATTTCTTTTACAATATCACTTATTTTTGTATTTTCAAAACCATTTTGTTCAAACAAACGGCGACTTGTCGCTAATATTTCTTGTTTTCTTTCTTCTGGTGGTTTTGTAATACGCATAATTTGACCTCCTTTTAAACAAATAAAAAGAGCAATTCTTTAATTGTAATGTAATCTTGTTGTTTTTAATTGCTCTTACAATATATATTATGTTACAACATGATAAGTATAATACACTGACTGACTAATTGTCAATATCCAGTCAGTCATTTTTCAAAAGAAAAAGGCAGATTGCACAATGTACAATCTGCCCCATAATCCCCACCCTCAAGTGTTTTCCTATTGAATATACTTAGCGAGCTTCGACTATTAATTTGATTGCTGTTCTTTCTTCGCCTTCAATCATTACGTCAGCAAATGCTGGGATACATATTAGATCTTTTCCTGTAGGTGCTACATATCCACGAGCGATCGCGATAGCTTTAACAGCTTGGTTAAGTGCGCCGGCACCAATTGATTGCATTTCAACAATACCATGTTCGCGGAAACAATTAGCTAGTGCTCCGGCTACAGAATTTGGATTGGATTTTGATGAAACTTTTAATACATCCATAGTCAATGACCTCCTATAAATTTTATTACATTGAAAGTATATTCAATGCCTACATATATTATTACCACACACTTTAAAAATTTTCCCTAAATTTATTCGTATGATAGTAATTTAATTGTATTATACTAATAATATACCAAAAACTTTGTAGAAAAAAGAGTTTTTTACAAAAAAACTCTTATATTTCTATTTTTTTATCAAATATGTTAATTCTTTCTATCTTTATAGCTTTTCCAGTCGATTTATTGACTTGAATTACGACGGCATTGAATTGAGCATCCCCTTCTTCAACGGGATTGAATTTTACAGGAAGTCCATTAATAAACCTTGAAATTACACTTTCTCTTTCAACACCGATAACACCATTTAATGGACCAGTCATTCCAACGTCGGAAATATATGCGGTTTGTTTAGAAAGTATTCGATTATCAGCAGTTGGTACGTGTGTATGTGTACCAATTACAGCTGTAGCTCTTCCATCAACGTAATAACCAAAGGCTATTTTTTCACTCGTAGCCTCTGCATGAAGGTCAACGATGATAATAGGTGTAATTTGTCTTACCAATTCATATATTTCATCAAAAGCCCTAAAAGGGTCATTTGCTGGCATCATAAAAGTACGTCCAAGTAAATTAATGATCGCAACTTTATATTCATTGTAATTATAAATATCGTATCCTTTCCCAGGTATACTCATATCCAAATTAGCTGGTCTTATTAAATTTTTAGCATTATCAATAAAATTAAAAATCTCACGATTATCAAAAGTGTGATTTCCCATTGTTATAACATTAATACCTTGTTCTAAAAATTCTTTATAAATGACTTCAGTTATTCCTTTGCCATGTGCAGCGTTTTCTCCATTTGCGATACAATAATTAATTGAATATTGCTCTTTAACTCTAGCGATATATTTTTTTACTGTATCTCTACCTAATGATCCATATATATCTCCGATAAATAATATATTCATTTCATCAACTTCTTTCTATTTTCCAAAAAATAAAGTGGGGAAAACCCCCACTTTAAATATTTTACTTTGCAACTTCTACAGCACGTGTTTCACGAACAACTGTCACTTTAATAGTACCTGGATAATTTAATTGTTCTTCGATTGCTTTTTTAATATCACGAGCTAAACGATGAATTTCTACATCATTAATTGTTTCTGGTTTTACAAGTACACGTACTTCTCGACCAGCTTGAATAGCAAATGATTTTTCTACTCCATCGAAGCCATTTGTTATATCTTCTAGTTTTTCTAAACGATTAACATAATTTTCTAGTGATTCGCTTCTAGCTCCAGGTCTTGCTGCTGATAATGCATCAGCTGCAGCAACTAAAGATGCAATAATTGATTTAGGTTCAACATCACCATGATGTGAAGCAATTGCATCTAGTACAACTGCATGCTCACGATATTTTTGAGCGATTTTGTAGCCTATCTCAACATGACTTCCTTCAACTTCATGATCAACAGCTTTACCGATGTCATGAAGTAATCCAGCACGTCTTGCTAATATTTCATCTTCACCTATTTCAGCTGCTAATTTTCCTGCTATAAACGCTGTCTCAATTGAATGTCTTAATACATTTTGCCCATAACTCGTACGATAATTTAAACGACCTAATAATTTTACCAAATCTGGGTGCAATCTTCCAATTGTAGTTTCAAAAACAGCTTCTTCACCAAGTTCACGTATACGTTCTTCAACATCGCGACGACTTTTTTCTACAACTTCTTCAATTCGTGCAGGGTGAATACGTCCATCTTGAACTAATGTTTCTAAGGCTAATTTTGCAACCTCTCTTCTGACAGGATCAAAACATGATAGAACTACTGCTTCAGGTGTATCATCTATTATTAAATCAACACCAGTTAGTGTTTCAATTGTTCTAATATTACGACCTTCTCTACCAATAATACGACCTTTCATATCATCATCAGGTAAACTTACTACAGATACCGTTTTCTCACTTGCCATTTCAGCAGCATATTTCTGAATGGCTAATGAAATGTAATTTTTTGCTTTTTTATCTGCTTCAAACTTAGCTTTGTCTTCTTCATCTTTAATATATTGAGAAATTTCTAAAGACATTTCTTCTTCAACTTTTTTCATGATTATTGCTTGCGCTTGATCTTTAGTTAAATTAGCAATCTCTTGTAATTTATTATCTTGTTGACTTAACTTCTCAATAACAAGTTCTTCTTTTTGTTTTAATTCATAGCTTTTGTTTTCAAGCTTTTCTTCTTTAACTGACAATTGTTCTTCTCTTTTTGTAATCGATTTTTGACGATTATCTAAACTTTCTTCACGATTAGTTACTCTCGATTCAAGTTCTAATACAATTGCCTTACGTTCTTTTAATTCACGTTCAGTTTCAAGTTTAATCTTGTGTTGTTCTTCTTTAATTTCAATTAATGTTTGTCTTTTTCTGTTTTCTGTTTCTTTTAATGCTTCATCAATAATTTGTTGGGCTTTATCTTTCGAACGAGCAATTTTATTTTCGAAGATTTGACTTCTAAATAAATATCCTATCAACGTTCCAACCATAGTAGCTAACAAAATAGAGATGTAAAACCAAGGGTCATTTAACATGACGCCACCTCCAATATTTGTTTTTAAGCTAAGTACGGTTAGACAAAATGTATACTACATTTACTAATATATTACATTTTTTTTAACTTCAAGTCAAGATAAAAAGACTAGTGTTACAAAACTTAGTTACTTTTTTGTAAAAAGTTAACATTTTAAGTATACACTTTATATATTTTTACCTTAATTCATGTATTTTATTTCAAATTAATTCATTTTCATTATGAAACAAATTTTAATTAAATATTCTTAAAAACAAAAATTCAACTAGATCAATAATAATTAACTACTATAAAAAGTCTCTTCTATTAAATTACTTTAGTTGTACATTCTTTTTAGTATAAATATTACTAAGTATGTATTATATTATTTCATCTCATTTAGCTAACTTCTATATAACAAAAAGAGATATCGTAAAATATCTCTTATTAACACTACTCTATTCTTACACCATTATTTATATAAAATTGATTTACATTAATTAATGCATCTTGATACATTTCTTTTTCAAATAATTCTGATATTAAAACCATTATTGTATAAAAACTTTCATAAGCGATTAGTACTTTAAATTTTTTGTTTTCTGTAACTACAAATAATGCTTTATTAGAATTTTTAAATTCGATTTTTTGTACGTTTTCCCATTTTAATTCTTTAACTTTACCTAAGGCATTTTTAACAGAAAGTTTTTCTTCATTGAATAAAACTTGTTCATTACAAGCTTTTAAAGTCCAATATATTCCAAATAATATACATATTGCGATAAACGCGAATATGGGAAAATTATCTGCTGGATTATCACTTAGTTGACCTGGAATAAAAGGAATAACTGCTAAACCTAAACCTACTAATAAAATTCCAATTCCAACTACTAGTTGAAATTTACCAAGTTTTAGCACGAAATATCCTTGTTCATTTTTGTTAGTTACTGTAAAAGACTTTTGAAATATCCCTCTTTGTGTTTGTTGTGATTGCATATTAATACCCTCCATTTAAAATATATACTAATTATATATTGATTTTTAAAAATTTTCAATATTTAGCAAAAAAAAAGATATCCAAATGAATATCTTTTAAATATTTTAGAAATCTTCTGGTTCCGCTTCTTCTTCACCATCAGAACTAGTTAGTACATCTGCGTTAATTTTTAGTGATTCACGAATTTTCGCTTCAATTTCCCCGGCTATTAATGGGTTATCACGTAAAAATTGTTTTGCATTTTCTCTACCTTGGCCAATTTTTTCATTATTGTAAGCAAACCAAGCACCACTTTTATTCACTATTTCAAGTTCTACACCTAAATCAACGATTTCGCCTTCTTTAGAAATACCACGACCATACACAATATCGATTTCAGTTGTTTTAAATGGTGATGCAACTTTATTTTTAACGACTTTAACTTTCGTATTGTTACCTACGATATCTGTTCCTATTTTTAATTGTTCACCACGACGAACTTCTAAACGAACAGTCGCATAGAATTTTAACGCTCTACCTCCTGGTGTTGTTTCAGGATTACCAAACATAACTCCAACTTTTTCACGAATTTGATTAATGAAAATAATGATACACTTAGATTTACTTATAGCACCAGCTAATTTACGCATAGCTTGAGACATAAGTCTAGCTTGAAGTCCTATATGAGAGTCCCCCATTTCGCCTTCAATTTCAGCCTCAGGAACTAAAGCCGCTACAGAGTCGACAACAATCATATCAATCGCATTACTTCTTACTAAAGCTTCAGCGATTTCTAATCCTTGTTCACCTGTATCTGGCTGTGATAATAACAAGTTTTCAATATCAACGCCCAAGTTTTTCGCATATTTTGGATCTAGTGCATGTTCAGCATCAATAAATGCGGCATTTCCGCCCGCTTTTTGAATTTCGGCTATAGCATGTAATGCAAATGTCGTTTTACCTGAACTTTCTGGTCCATAAATTTCTACAATTCTTCCGCGTGGATAACCACCTACACCTAATGCAGCATCTAGCCCTATTGAGCCTGATGAAACTACTTCAATTGACATATTTGCGTCAGCACCAAGTTTCATAATAGCACCTTTACCAAATTGTTTTTCTATCTGTTTTAATGCACTATCTAACGCTGCTTGGCGATTATTATTTGTTGCCATTCAATTTTCCTCCCAAATATTAAGACTAATATTATATACGACGTAGTTCTTATATTTTCTATCTTAATTATACTCTATTTTTTATAGCAAAGCAAGAACGATTGTTCGTTATTTTGAAGAAAAGATAATATGTTTATTTTTAAAGAAATAATCCGCTCCAGAGATAATGGTTAAGAGTGTTGCTAATGCGATTAAGACAATGACAACCACATTTACTAAACTTAATTCTACAAACAATTCACTATATCCTTTGTTCACGATAAATAAAACAATAATTAAAATCATTTGTGAAATCGTCTTCGCTTTACCTAATGGGCTAGCTGCGATTATTTTACCTTCTCCTACAGCTAATGTACGAATACCAGTTACCATAAACTCTCTTGATAGAATAATAATAGGTACAAATGCTGGTAATAATGCATCACCACTTCCTATTCCTTCAATAGCCATTAAGAGTGCCGCTGTAACTAATAATTTATCAGCTAACGGGTCCATAAATTTCCCAAAGGTAGTTA
This sequence comes from Haloplasmataceae bacterium, assembly GCA_029240795.1. Taxonomy (GTDB): domain Bacteria; phylum Bacillota_I; class Bacilli_A; order Haloplasmatales; family Haloplasmataceae; genus JARDZP01. The sequence goes on from JARDZP010000001.1 coordinate 22,393, forward strand.
CTAAATTATATTTTCTTGCGATGTTCCCATCTAGAAAATCAGTAAATGAAGCAACCGCAAATACTACTACAGCGTAAATATTCGCATTCGGGATAGGTAAGTAACATAGTACTACAAATAATGGAATCATCAAAATACGTAACATAGTTAATTTATTAGGTAAATTCAATTATTTTCACATCCTTATATAATTAATAAGTAGATTATAACATAAAAATATTATTTTCTACAACATTTCTTATTTATTAGAAAGATAAAAGCATCAATTTTTTTAAAAATTCTATTGACTATTAGAAAAACATTGGTATTTCCCTTTTTTATCGTATGATATATTAAGTAATACCTAATATTTAGATGTATATGCCCCGAGCATGTCTATTAACTAGGTGGTGAAAATATAAAATCACGATTCACATCCTTTTGAATGCTTTTGTTGATTATTCAGATACAATCATAATTATAATTATATAAAATAAAAAATCCATATTTATTAACATTATGTTCAGTTTAAGGGTTTTTATTAAATAAATTAACTCTAATTCTCATATGAAAACTCAGTATAAATCACATTTATCTATAATAATTAAAGAAATTAGTATAACTAAACAAAGACTTACAAGAAAAGAGCGCCAAGATGACGCTCTTTTCAATTTATATATCAACTATTTATTCCTCAGAAGTCAAAATCTCATAAGCAGTAATGATGTTCACCATATAATCACTGATCATCATTTCATGATTTTCATAACCTTCTTTAAGTTTTTTCAGATTCTTATTCTTTAATCTTAATAAGATTATACATTTTTCTTTGTCAGTTTTATAATTATTTAAAATCCAAATAAATTTCATTCGACGTTTAAAGCCTAATAAAGTCAAAGCATAAAAAAAGATAGTCAGTAACAAGAAAAAAATAAAAGTAAAAGAGAAAAATTCCATGCCCATATAAATAAATAAAAAAGTAAAAAAACTGAAAACAATAGCAATAATCATGGTTTGTATAAACATTTTTTTCATAAACTTTATAATTTCACTTATATGTTCTTCAAATTTTAAATTCATAATATCCCTCCAATTAAATAGCTTTATAATAGAATTTATATGATTTTATCAGTTAATGAGTAGGCGGCATTAAGCCGCTTTGTTTGGTTGAAGTTTTGCTATTAGTTCTTCTAAACCTAATTCTTTAATTGAATTAATAAATTTGACATTATCTCTATCATTAAATCTCTCCTCGATAAAAGGCTCATCAGTATATTCTAGAAAAAAACGAAGTAAGTAATCGACTACATCTTCAAAGCCCATATACAAAGATCCTTTATTAAGTAATAAGAACTAGTATAAATCTTCTCACCTTTGATATCTCGTAATGTTTTAGTGATTTTTAATTTTTCCATTAGTATTCCTCCTAAATCATTTGTATCATTAAAAACAAAAGGAGATGTTTATTGAAACACAAATTCAAAAAGAGGATAAAGACGAGTTATCAAGATAATTATATATTCATATTTCTTTTAAATTCTTAATCAATGTCAAATCAGTTACAAACCTATTCATAATATTCTTATGTTTGGATTTTAATTCATTAAAATAATCAAGTGCTTCGTGTTTTTCTATAAATTCTAAACACTTTTCATAAAAAAGATTAAATTTTGTGTAATATGTTTCAGCACCTATATTGAGTCGTTGAATACATAACATTAGTTTATGTAGATTTATTGTGCGTTTTTAATTACGATTTTTACATTTTTTACCTATTATTATTATAACCAAAATATAGAAAATCACAAACATAATTAATAAAAAAGGCACAAGCAATCTTTTATGATTTTTCTTGTGCTTTTTATATATATTCTATTATAGATTTAGGTTTATAAAACCTTAAACTGAACATAATGATATATTAAATATGGATTTTTTTAAAAAGTAGTAACTCTTTTCACTTTTATCCGAATTACATCTTTCATACAATGTTTGTAAAATACTTATCTCCACTTTGCTACCTTTAGATAATCTTATCAATTAATTCTAAGAACAGTAGATAACCTGCTAAAGTTAAGTGTATACCGTCAAGACTATATATATTTTTTAAATTTCCCTGATCATCTTTAAAATATTGATTAAGATCGATGTATTCAAAATTATATTTATATGAAATTTGTTCTATTTCGCGGTTTAAATTATCGATTCCTTCGTTATATTCACCCAATAAATCATTACTAAACAAGCTATTTTCACCTAATGGAAAGATTGATAAACTGTAAAATTTAGTATCAGGTAAATTGTGTGTTAATTGAGTTAATATAACTTCATAATTACTGATAATATTAATTACCTCAGGATGGCTCCAAATGCCTTTATTAACTAAATAATCATTGATACCGATAAGCAGAAACAGCTTTTTAGGATTATATTGATAGACAGTATTGATCCGGTTTAATATTTCTGTAGTTTTATCGCCGCCGATACCCAAGTTAATTGCATGCTCGACTTTATCTAACAATTTAAAATTTGCGGTTATCGAATCACCTAAAAATAGGATATTGTCAGTAGTCATAATTTCATCTCCTTATATATCTATTAAAGAAAGTACTATTCTTAGAAAAAAATAGCACCATCTTTAAATTATAAATAACTATTCAAGCATTGCACTGATGGCAGCTTTCATATTCTCATCAAGCATAGTCATTTGTGCACGAACATTATTTGAACTGATTGCCGTATTGATTTGCACATTATAATTGCTTGCACTCCATCCGAATGAGTTTTCTCCTAGACCCATAAAATACTCATTATAAGCTTTATCGATTACGCTCATATGAGCATCAACACTAGCTTCATCAGCATAGTATTTTAAGAAATTCACTGATAAGTCAATAAATGTATCCTGCACATCACCAAAATGCATTAATTCAGTAAAGATTCTAAAGATTGTTTCGGTTGAATAGCGGACATGTTTATATTCTTCAGGAGTATCATCATAATTTGAGCTAAATACATATGTAGCCGGTCCCCAAATACTTACGAGTGTCTTATATTCTGCATTTCCGTCAACAACTTGTTTACCTTTCGGGAAAGGTACAAATCCTAAATCTTTAAAATCTCTTCCGCCCATCCGGGATACATCAAAAGTATGCCAGCTTTCGCCTGGATTAAAAACAATCTTACCTTTTTTAAAGTTTTCTTCTGTAGCATACGAAAAATCAACGGTACTTGACCACATTCCTGGTATGGCATACAATCCAGCTAAATTTTCTAGGGCTCCAATTGTTTCTGGTGTGTTAACGCCGGTTTCAAAAGCATCATTTAAGAAATATCCACCATTGGCCGGTACCATTCCATATGCCCAGTCATAGAGAATACCTCCCATGGGATATTGGCCATTTTGCTCGTTTAATTTTGTATTTAATTCCTTAACAAAAGATTCAAATTTAGTCCAAGTCCATTCACCATCTTCCCATAATTGGGTAGGATAATCGGCAGCATAACCTAATTCCTCTAATAAGTTTTGATTATAATACAAACCAAAATTAGTGTGCGGATATCCGTCATCATAACCGTAATAATGTTCCTTAAACTTAAGAAAATGTTGCTTAATCGCAAATTCTTCATGAGCGTATTCTTCATAATAAGCTTCTACAGGAGCAATAACACCGGCACTTGCCAGAGTTGGAATAGATGAAGTCGGTATACTATAAACTTGTGCTTGTGGTTGTCCGGTGATTTCATAATTGATAATAAAATTATCGCGTGGAACACCCCAACTAGGATTAGGTTCATAACTCTTATAGACAACCTTGATATTATATTTTTCTTCTACAGCCCTTTGACTTTCTTGTTTCTCTCTTTGATATAAACCCTCAAATGAATCACTGAACGGATCGGCTAATTGCGGGTTATTAACCATAATAATAAAGTCTTTTCCATTAAAATTAAACTTTTCTTCTTCTGTAGTGGTATTAGTTTGACATTTACTTTGACTACTATCTTCTTCACAAGATTTTTCATTTTCGGCTTTGTCACAACTAATTAAAAACATTCCAAAACATAAAAAGATAATTAATAATAATGTTTTTTTCATATTTCATCCTCCTGAACTCTAATTTTAACCTTTAAACCAACTTCATACATTCGCGACCATGGTTGGTAGCAATCGACGATTTCGACAGGGTAATCCTTTGGTAATTCCTCATCAATATATTTCTGCAATCCATCTCTCACCATTTCGGCTACTTTTCCTCTTGATCCGTCAATATTGAAGAAGCCCATGCCCATTTCTGGAAGTTTTGCCACAACATCTTGTCTGACGATTGATTGATAACCGGCATCTTCGATAAATCTTAAAGCCAAAAATTCTAAATGTGATAAGGTTTTTCCATAGATATTATAAATCATACCCTGGGCGATGGCGGTTGCAAGTGTATTTGATGAACTATTCCATGCCGCATAACTGGCTAATTTATAGGTTAATCCTTTTTGATAAATAAGATCAACTAACTCTAAATCAGACCCGTTGCAATAAGCAACATCACCCATGATGACTGGTTTTTTCAATGTATTTACCGCATAATCGGCATACTCAATGAATTCAACTAAATTTCTGAATACATTATGTTCGATCCCCTTCATGAAATAAGAAAACCTGACATCAAACATTTTTGGTGCGACATTGATCATTAATATCAAATCAGCTAAATCTTCACTTTCAGTAAGTAGGCCGTTAATTGCGAGAATATGATATTTTATTGTTTCAATAATATGACGGTCTTCAAGACTTGGAATCACGGTCTTACCCGCTTCGCTGGCAAAACGGACATAAACGCGAGGTCTTAAGCCTTTATCGATATTAATTAATCTTGCTAACAATGTATTACCGACACCATCAGCATCTGGATACATATAGACCTTTAACTGTGATTTTGTTTGATTAATATATTGTCTGATTTCATTTTGATCCTTTGCGGTTAATCCGTATGGTGTTGCATCATCCTGAGGAATAACCATAAAATCGATTGTACCGTCTTTCACAAAGTTAATAATGTTCTTTGTTACTTCGATATTCTTTTTTCTTCTGTCGGTATAATCCTTAAAATATTCCATCGGAAGTCTTTCGGAAATATCCTTAAGTGTTTGTTTTTCCGTTTCAGTTGCGACATTTACTTCAACTTTATGGGTTAACATGCCAAAATCATGGATATCCTTACCCCAAATATTATAATATTCCGGCTCTTCGTCATCCGATGAATAACCTGGTGTCCGCATGATTGTATCAAACGCAACAATTTTTAAAGCTTTATTTTCGTCTTTTAATTTCTTTAAATCAACAATGTTATTTAATAATTCTTCTACATTCATATTATGTACACGTGAAGGAACTAAACCCCCATATAATAATGTATCAATGGAAAGAATTAAACCAAAAGCATCTTTGACTTGTTCTAGTAACCATGCCCAAATCTTTGTCACATCGCCCGGTTTTTTTTGTAAGCCCATATACTCTAATGGGGGCGTTACAACCTGATACTCAGTCTCGATTGTCAGTAACTGTTGAAAAACCCGATTACAAGGTCTTTCATCCAATGGTATTAAAATAATTTTCTTTTTCACACTTATCACCTATCCCACTAATTTCGAATAACTAGAATAAGCGATTAATTCATGTCTTTCATAAATATATTGACTTGAACCAACAGGCTCTTCTAATTCATCGATTTTATATATTGTTTTGTCCAGATATTCGCTAATTCGTCGTTTTGTTTCTTCCAAGCGTATAATAATCATCGCCAAACGTGATTGTAGGACTTCAAATCCAAATTGCTTATAACGGCTCATCCACATCTGTCTAAATGATTCTAATAATAATTTGGTCATACTTATAGCTTCATCACAGATAGCAATTACTTCATCAAGTGATTGATGATTATGATATCGCTCAACTAATTCCTTACGTACCTGTAATTTTGCTTTGAGCACTTCACTTAGAAGTAAAGCATGATTTATTGTAAAACTACTCTCTTTTATATTTCTTAAGGTATTACTGTAATTTTGGTAAAAGTCAATTGCTTTAACATATAAGCTATTGTCCCTAGCATTTTCATTGTTTAAGTAAATACCTAATAATGGATCATCCCATAGTAAAGCCACTGGAAGAATTGGTGCTTCATTTAATTTAGTTAATGTATCAAATACTTCATAGTCTGAATTGGTAATAAACCTGAATACCGCTTTATCCATTTGATTATTAAGGAAACTATGATTAGCCATATCAAACAAACCTAATAAAGAAGTTTCCATTTCACAATAAGCTCCATCATCGCCCCACTCCGTAAAATAAAGCGATTTAATCTTATTATCGATACAAGCATCAATGGCTTTTAAAGCTCGATCATTTGTTACATTCTTGTCATAGATGAATTTTGTCCAAGTCCAGATTCCAGATGCCATAATGACCTTATCGGACAATTCTTGATGCTTTTTAATCATTAAGTCATAGCGATTCTTATCATTTTGATAATAATCCCAATAAACTAATTGTACATTTTCAGGAATACTGTTTTTAACATCATCACTGAAAGTGATATTAGTGTCATAATATTCATCATAAAGACTTGCCATCCTAAAGTACATATCGGACCAAATCATTATCTCATCATATTCATACTTCTTTAAAATATCTACAACCCGATTTAAATGACGGGAGAAGATTTCAAATTGTTCGACAAAGCCATGTTTCTTAAAATATCTTCCTAAACCTAACCCTTGTGCTTCATCCATTCCGATATGAATCTTGTTTGTATCATACATCTCTCTTAATGAAGAAATTAACTTTTCAATAAATACATATGTTTCCGGATTATCAACTAACAATACTCGGTCATTATCGCGAAGATTAAAACTGCTAGACCATCTCAGAAATTGTTCCATATGACCAAGCGTTTGAATACATGGAATGATTTCGATATCAAATATTTTGGCATAGCTGACAATTGCTTTAATTTCTTCTTTATTGTATCGACCACGCATATAACCAAAATAGGGTAACCCTTCGACCTCATATGTATCTTCCGTATAAAGCATGATACTGTTGACACCCATTAATGCTTGTTTACGAATGACAGATTTCATATAATCGACCGTATAGACTGCATTTCTTGATAAATCAATCATTGTCCCAAACCGGTCAAAGTGATCATTAATCGTCACATTACAGCCGTTTAAATAATTGACTAGGCACAAAAGACCTTTATTCACTTGATCAAAATAGAGAATTCCGTTTTCGATTTTTGTTTCATTGGCATGTATAAATTCCAATTGAATATTGTTAAACCTTACATAGTATTTAGATAATTCATATATCGCTTGTTTAATTTTGGTCTCCATTTTAAAACTCCTAATTGATGTCTATGTCGAAAATCAACATAGACATCATAATCGATTTATTTATTTCTTTTTTCTGATAATTAAGAATGTAGATGCACCGATCATACCAACTAAGACAACTCCACCGATAATATAGATCAAGGTATTATTTTTATTATCTTTGTTTTCATTTGGATTTTCAGTATCAACTACTGGATATGTAAATGTATCTGTAGCCGGTCTTTCCGCAGTTGTTTGCAGATTCCAATACCCATAATTAATTAAATATCTAGATATTTTTAAATCAATATTATCAATTAATTCAAATAAGTCTTCCTTCACTCTTTGAGCGCCGACCGATTTTGTATAATCATTGATTTCATAAACTAACGCCTTGATTTCATTTTGAATTTTGTAGTAATCATCAGCATTATTCATTGGCATTTCCATTATTTTATCGAATTCGGCCTGTAAATCATTCTTTTGCTCCGATGTCATTAATGCTTTTGGTACATAAATCCGCTCTGACTTATCGATAATGTAGTCAAATACCGTATCTAGTAATGTTTCAATATCCGCATTTGGTGAAATAGCTGTTATTTTATTTAAACCTTGCCCTAAAATTTGTTTCATTTCTGTTTGTTCTAAAATGTTTTGAGAAGCAAAAATGACGCTGCCTAAACCTTTAAGATTTCTACTGGCAAGGATTTGTTCTGTATACGATAAAGCTGTTCCTTCCATAAAAGCACCAATACCAGTATAATTATAAGTTAAATCATTTGAAAGTTCATTCATTTCTTTAACAACAGTCTTTACAAATTCAATATCATGAGTATATGCCATCGGAGCGATAATATCGATCCAACCGTTTTCAACCCAATTTTTCCAATCTTGCATCAGTTCTTTTTTGGCATTTATGTGGTCTGGACCAACAGCTATAGAGATCTTGATGTCAGGGTCAACTTCACGCATTGCATTTACAGCCTGTTCAACAAATAATGTAACTTGATCCGCCCGGAATTCCGTCCATTTAGTGTATAATTCATTCTTTCCTTGACTCTTTTCTTGCGTTAATAAGGTTTTTAAATCACTGCTAGAACTGATATTATTTTCTGCTTTGAACTTTTCCATTGCTACGGCTGTATAACCGGAACTGTGCTCTAATGAATTTTCTGCCGGATATCTGATATAGTCAAATTGAATACCATCCAAATCAAAATCTTCAACTAATTCTTTATAAACATTAGTCATAAAGTCTCTAACTTCTTCATTTGCAGGATCAGTGAAGACAAAACCTTCCTCAGTTCCTTTACCCGTTTGGATATAACCACCGTTAAAAGTAGTATTTACCCATGCCGGATGGTCTTTTAACCACTGTGGATAAATTTTTACATCCGAACTTGGGAAAAAGGTTTCTGTCCAGGCATGGACTTCAATACCATTCTTATGAGCAATATCAATAAATGCGGTTAAATAGTCTTTATAATCACCATAATTACCGGTTTTCACTCTTGGGTGATAACCCATGTATTCCGAAGTTCCGATTGAATATCCCCACCATAAAGTTTCGATGTAAATCTGATTAATGCCAGCACTTTTAAATTCTTCAATCGTTTTGTTCAGTCCATCAATCGTAAATTCACCGTTATAAACATTAGGACGGTGCCAAACACCACGGGCTTCAACTTTTAGCGGAACTATTGTTTTTAAATAAGCTTGATTGATTAATATAACTGTATCGTTATACAATGTTTCAGCTTGTGCCAGTTTAGCTTGTTTATCCGGAGATTCTGACATTTCCATTATTTCATTACCTAACGTTTTTAGTTGAATAAATTTTATATTAATTGCATCTAAATCATTGTTTAATGCTACAATATCAACATCATAAGCACCTAAGTCTAATTCAATTTTTTGATTTTTTAAATCTTTAATTTGCGTCTCAAGATTAGTGATGCCTCCTAAAATCGAGAAAGTAAAGGATATCGTTTTCGTAATTGTGTCATATGTAGCCTGATCACCAACTTTTACCTCTTCTTGAACTAAGGCTGTATTGTTAAGACCATGTATAGATATAATAAAGCCATTAGGTGCAAAAGTGACATTTACTGCCATCTCGACAATGATACCGTCTTCATTAACGGAAATCTCATAACCCCATGGATTAGCACCGGATTTATTATTTACAGTACGTTTATCATAGGTATAAATAATAACCTGATCGGTACCTCTAACCTGATTCATACCATTATAATTTATGGTAAACGTATTATTCTCTGCTGCCTGACCTTTCATAGAAAAACCAATAAAACACATAAAAGATAATAAAAACAGTAGAATCAATTTACTCTTTTTCATATTTTCTTCTCCTCGTTATTCAATCTTATTTTCAAGACAGTTAATAAATATTTTAAATCATCAATTATTCTATCAGCTACAACATTGTTTAAATCATTAGGAAAATCAAGAATCAATTGATTCAATTTATTAATAATCGATTTTAATTCATTAATCTTTTGAATCCGATTAAACTCAGCTTCAAGTAAATTAATGATATTTAATGGTATTAAATTTTTAACTAGATATATACGTTTAACCTTATCTAGGATATTTTTAAACGTCACATTTAACAGCTTTTCAATGCTAGCATTCGGCGTAATTGCTGGTTTAGAAAAGATGCCTTTGGTTAGGACATTTTGCATTTTTACATGTTTATAGATATATTGTGATGCAAATAAAATCGAACCTAGTCCCATTTCATCTCTACTGGCCAGTATTTGTTGAACATTTTCAAATTCCGGAAATTCCATAAAGGTTCCAATTCCCGTATAATTATAGGTCTTGCCATCAGATATCTTATTCATTTTCTTGACGATAGCCTTGATATAATCAATATCGCGCGAATAAGCCATCGGTGCAATGATATCGATTAACCCTTTGTTAACCCAGGTCGGCCAATCCTGTAGCAAAACATTTCTTGCACCATCTGGGTCCGAGCCAACGGCGATGGATATTTTTATGGCAGGATTTACCTTTTTAATCGCTTTTACGGCTTTTTGGACAAAATCACTGACATGATTTTGTCTAAATATTTTCCACTCCGCAAATAAATTTTCATCCTGGCTTAATAACACTCTTAAATCATCAGTAGATTTAAGACCTTTTTCATATTTAAATAGATTCATCGCATTTACAGTATAACCGCTAGAAGTTTCTAGATTATCTTCATGAGGATACCTTATATAATCAAACTGAATACCATCCAAAGGATAGCTAGCTAATTCCTTGTAGTATTCGATTAAGTAATCTTTTACTTCTTCATTTGAAGGATCTAGGAAAATAAATCCCTCTTCGGTTCCCTTACCGGTTTGAACATTACCACCCTTATATGTGGTATTTAGCCAGTGTTCTTTCCCCTTTATCCAGTGCGGTACTTCATCCTCGGTATCACCACCAATAAAGAAGGTTTCTGTCCAAGCATGAACCTCGATATCCAACTCATGAGCGATATCAATAAATGCGCTTAAGAAATCGAGATAATTGCCATAGTCCCCGTCTTTAACACGAGGATGATATCCGACGATTATTGAATTGGAAATTGATCTTCCCCACCAAAATGTCTCAATATAAATGGAATTAAATCCTACTGCTTTCATTTCTGATAAAAAAGCTACAATGCCTTCTAATGTATATTCTGTATCCATTATATTCGGACGATGCCAAAATCCTCGTTCCTCAACGACAATTGCTGGAACCAATTTAAGATTGAATTCAAAAATTTGATTTTCAAACGTCTTTACTAAATCCTGCACTAATTCATTATTTTGTGCGTTCAAGTGGCCAATTTCGTCATATTTTATTTCTATAGCGTTAAAATCAGCCTTTAATCCTTCAATATCCACGTCAAATAAACCTTTTTCTAACACGGTTAACTTAGTTCTTATTGTATTTAATTCCGTTTTTATTCGAAGTAATATGTCTTTAATTTCCCTAGTAAAGACTAAATGATTCGTTTCTTTGGCATAGAATAAGCAATCCCCGATTTGGACTTTATCCGCAAACAGGGCACCATTTGTTCCGTGAGCTGAGATAATAATCCCACGCTCACGAAACTTCACATGTGTACCTTTGTCGTAGACACGATTATTTTCATCAATTGCTAACTCATATCCATACTCATTAGTACCGGTTCCGTTATTTTCAGTTCGATGGTCATAAGTAAAAATAATAATTTGATTAGTTCCTCTGACGCTATTTATTCCGTCAACATTAAATGTTATTTTAAAAATTTCTTCACTCATACTATTCACCTTTACTTTCTAAAAGCTTAACCGACGATTCCTGTTCTTTCAACACCCTCTACAAATAACTTTTGAACAAAGAAATACATTATTAGCAGTGGTGTCATGATCAAAATTGCAGCGGTATTTAAAATCGTTGATAAAAATAACGGATTTTTAGTAACATCGCCACCAATTAATTCCCATAATCCTAATGATTGTAAATGACCGTGAACACCATGTTGAATCGAATACATTGCGGTTGTTAATACTTTGGTGGTATCTCTCAAAAATAATGAGGAAAAATAACCATCGTTCCATTGCCATACATATGCAAATAAACCTACGGTAACAATAGCGCCCCGGGCGCTCGGTAACATTATTCTTAAAAATATTTGGAACGGTCCTGCCCCGTCAACTTGTGCAGCTTCATCGAGTTCAATCGGAATTCCCTTAAAGAATTGTCTAAAGATATATATAAAGATTCCTGATTTTATACCCTGACCAAATAAACTCATTAATACAATTGAATATGCCTTGCCTAATAAACCAATCTTTTGAAAGTAAATGAATTGCGGTAAGGTCAAAGTCGATGACGGTACAACAATCGTTAGTATAACAAAGATAAATAAAATATTTGTATATTTTGATTTTAATCGTGCAAAAGCATAACCGGCCAATGAACATGATATCAGCTGACTGACAGTGGATAGCGTTGATAATACAAAAGTATTTCTTAACGCTACCCAATAATCCAGTGCAGCAATTGACAATCTGATGTTATCAAGTGAAAACTTTTTCGGTAGCCATATAACTGATGGATCGTTAATTTCACTTGTTTGTCTTAAAGCAACAGAAATTTGTTGAAGTAATGGGTATACAATCATGAAAGATAAACCATATAAGATAACAATTCTGATTACGCTCATACCAAAGATTTTTGACTTGGATATTTTGACTTTATTTTTAACCGGATTGGAAAAATCTAAGGCATTCTTAACACAGCTATATTCTTTTTTCATTAAATTTGTGATTTTGTTAGTTTTTGTCGTCATATGAAAATACTTCCTTTCTTATAACTAAGAAAATGATAAATAATAAAATCATATTTGTGATAAAGAATAAAATCGAAATAGCCGATGATAATCCATAATAACGTAAGTTGTCGCGTGAATATTCGATAAATTGCATGACTGGTGAATCAATAAATGAGTCAACAATTGTATAAATGATTACTGTCAAGAATAAAGGTGATACAAGAGGAAAAGTAATTTTCCAAAATGTTTCATATTTGGTCGCTCCTTCAATCTCAGCTGCTTCATATAGATGATTTGGAATAGCTTGAATTGCGGATAAAAAGATTAAGATTTGGACACCTGATAAATTAACGATTGTTAAAATTCGGGCAATTGATGCCAATAGGAAGGTGATAAAGGATTGTCCAATACCAACTTCGATTAAATAATTTTCAAACTGTATATTATCTAAAAAGCTCCCGTTACTTGAAGAAGAGAATACCATTGAGAATGATCCTTTCAAAACGATTTCAATAATGTTGGAATTTAAGATAACTGGAATAAAAAACATCATTCTGACTAATGGTCTTCCTCGAAAATTAGAATTAAGCATGGTTGCAATCAGTAAACTAAAGATTAAGATAATAGGAAGGTTAATCAATAAGATTTGAAGAGACTCCCACATTACCCGAATAAAGGTTTTATCAAAATAAACTAATTCATTAAATATATATTTATAATTACCTAATCCCAGAAACTGAATTTCGAGTTTCCCTCCGAGAGGTCTTACACTGTTTAAACTATACCAAACAGTCGTGAAAAACGGATAAATAAAGAACATAACAAGGCCAATAATCCAGGGTAATAAGAAGATAATGCCAAGAATCTTTGTCTTCGTTTTAAATGGAACTTGTCTTTTGAAGTTCTTTGAGGATTTTGCGTTTTCATTAATGTGCTTCAATTTATTAAATATACTTTTCATTTCTACCACCACCTAGACCTTTAAATAGCTGTTAGCTAATACATTAAGCTCACCGATGACAAAATCAGTATTACCATAATTGATGTATATTTCGGTTCCGTTATTATATTTCACTCTTCTTACAGCTCTGCTTATTAATTCATGTTCAATTAATGTAGCTTCAAAGATTTCTAAATTCTCTAATTCTTGATATAAACTAACCGCATCATCGTACCAATTAGTGTATTTAGTTGAATAATATTGATTATGCTCAGTTGTCATTAGATTGTAAGTATCATTATAACTCCAGGTAAAATTTAGATTTGCGGCTGTTTCAATAGCTTTTAATTTATACCAGTTTAAATCATGTTTATCATCTAAATTAATGGCTCCGCCAGAATAATTAATACTGCCGGTAATAGCCAATTGATAAAATGGTACATCACCATCTAAAATACCATAAAGTGAACTCTCTAACGGTAAATCCATAATCGTTTCAACAAATAAAGTACTATATATATTTGGATTAAGTGCCATCAAATTAAAATTATCACTGAGATATTGGAAGTTATCCAAAATGATATCTTTGGTTTGACTCTTATAATAAAAGGCGTTTTCATCATAGTGGCCTGATAAAATTGAGCCAAAATCAGAAAGAGAAATGTTTTTCACTCCATATTTATTTAAGTCTTTACTCATACTTTTAATATTTTTTTCTATTGAAAGCGGATTTACGACCCAATAAGGACTTCTGGTAGTATCCGGTAAAAGCGTAGAAGGATTAAAAGGATAATGCGTTGCTACCTCACCGGACATTAATCTTGTGGCTAAATTGCTTTGGTTAAAATTTTTGAGACCATAAACCTGAAGAAAATCAGTTTCGAAGAACAAGTTTATATCATTATCTTCAGTATACTTGGTTAATTCTTGTATACCTTTTTTTCCTCCAATGGATTTTTCAATGTAAACTGAGTTAGGAAAATCTGGTTCTAATCCACCATTCATCCAGCCACGGTAAGAAACATCAATATTGGTAATTCCGTCTGATAGTAATTGTTCTAATATCTGTTTTACCTGGCTTGTTGTTGTTAATGATTTTACATTTGTATACGGAACACCCAAAAAATGTTCTGTATCACTATATCCTCCAAGGAATGTTAAGTTCATTCTTAATCCTGTGTTATCAATATCATTCATTCCCTTTTCAACCAAATATTCCTGATATAAATTGGCCATACCGACATAATCTTTTTGGATTGGGAATTGATACTCAATTGAGTAATCATTGGTAGTGAGGTCAATACTCCACATATTGATTCTTTCACCAATTCCGAGTAAAGGCAATTTGTCTTTCTCACGGAAATAAAATCTCGGATAGACTTTATTATATGAATCATATTTTTCACTGATATCAGCAACGATTGATGTCATCGCATCGCCTTCAGTGATAATTGCTAAGTATGCATCATCATTTTTCTTCATTCCATAAATCGGCATTAATGCGTTATGGGTTTCTTCAGGTGCAAAATAAACGGCTTTACCATAATCTTTTCCATATAATGCTTTTTCATATTGTGGTGCATAGGTTTTACCGTTATTAAAATTCATGATCGCTCCGGAACCGTCCGGAACTACGATATATCCATTGTCATTTACACTTCCTGCCCCAAAATATGGGAGAAAATCAATGTGAGAAATGAGATAGTTCTTCTTTTCATACAATGATTCATTAATGATTGTTGCTTTAAAACCTTTATCTGTAAGTGTATAGCGTACCGCTACTTCAAAATACGGTTTACCATTATCATCATTTACACCTTGTTGTTCATTATCAAAATTTAAATCTTCTATAGAGTAGTCCGTTTTTTCATAAAAGATTTCATAGAGCATATCAACCATGTTTTGTGATAAGTTTTCTGGATTTTTTAAGACATAAATACCATGTTCATCATTGTACATATAATTATTTTCAATGAGTCTCTTATCTCTTCCTGCTTTAATATCTCCAGCTTCAGCTTTTTCATCTAATACATTAAGTACCAGCTCATCTAATCTTTCGATACTTAATCGTAGAGGTAAATCATATACGGAATAACTGGTATCATAGATGATATATAAGACCTCGACACCATTTTCAATATACCGTAAATAGTAATTTTTTTCTTCGATACTGAATTCATAGTTTACCATTGACTTTGGTTCTTCAAGCTTATTATAGTACCAAATTTTCATCGTGCTTTGTTGCAACTTTTTCGTACTCAAATCAATATTGGTAAAATTATCTTCCTCTCTGACATTTGAATACCAAGCTTGACCTGTTGCTTCATTTTTAATAGTAATATGGGATGTTGTTTCATCGATATATAAACTCAAACCTGTCTCATTGTTTTCTATTACTAGTTTATTAAGATTAGTTAAATCTCCTTTTGAAACAAGTTCATAGCCGGATTTGTCATATGGTTTGCGCGGTGAGCGTAAATCGTCTTTATACTCAGTCGTAACCAAAAAATAAATGGCTATTATCAATAAACATAAACTGATTAATTTAAATATAAATACTTTCATACTATCACCTAATACCTTTTAACTAATTCTTTTAGTATGGCATAGATAAAAGTATAAAATTGCCTTACTAAAGTAAACACAAGTAGCATAATAAAGAGAATAATCCCGATAGCAACAACAGTCATTATTGTCGTTACTATTACCTTAAAAGGGGAATATTCATGGATACTGATCATTCCCAAAAACATCAGATAAACAATACCCAAAATCCCTAAATAATTAAACAGGTTTAATAATACCATTTCATCTATCGTTAGATAATTACTGCCAATAAGCACAATAATTGATACGATGATATAAGGAAATAAAGAATAACAGACCATCTTAAATATATCTTTAATTTTACCTTTTCCATCAAATAATGTTGTTACATTCCAGTTTGCGATGGAAAATAAAATAACGGGAAATACCACAAACGAAGTTAATTTAATACTGTTTAAATCCTTGGGATTATAGGGATTCATAATAAATCCTAATGATGTAAATTTTAGTATTTGAATTATAGACATAAGAGCAAGAAAAATTAATGCAACATATGTCTTACCCTTATTCCCAAATTTAAAATCTTCATACCCTTTAAAAGGATGCGAAATCATATACACAGGAAACTTAATTACATCTTCATAAAAAAGCTTTAATAATTTAATTTTTTTCATGCTATTCATTCCTTCCTGTTTCTTTCGCTTGTATAATATTTTCCTTGATAGAACTATAGAGTAACAATCCTACAGAACTAAAAAATAACAAGACTATAATCGGAAAATACTTCTTTAATTCTACATTACGATATTCTTTATAAGCTAAGGAATAGTTGCTTTTATCGTATGCTAGTTTAAAATTCTCCATGGCTTTTTCGTATTCTCCGTTGATGTATTGTGTTCTACCGATGGCGCGATAAGCCAGATAATAACTGCTGTAATATTTGAGTGTCTCTTCCCATGTTTCGGTCGAGGTTTCATAATCACCTTCAAAATATAATCGCGTCGCTTCATTCACTAATTTGCCAAATTTCGTTGGTTCAAAGATGGAAATCGTATTATTGATTGAATCCATGACGAGGAGATTATCCCCGACATATTGCATTGATGTTGCATTATTAAATGTTCCAACTTGTTTACCGTTACCACCGAAAATATATAGTAAATTTCCATCAAAATCATAGGTAAAGATTCGACCACGTTTCGCATCAATAACCGAATAAATCCCATAATCATTGGCCGCGATATCAACAAGTAAAGAAGGTCCGGTCGGAACATCGCTGCTTTCCCACCAAGTATAAGATACTTCACCCTTCGGCACGAAATAACCTGTTCTTGATAAGACATCGATACCTTTGGTATTGATGCGTTTAATCATATCATCACCAGTACCGTCACTGGATTGTGATACGGTATACAGGAACCCATCACTATCAACATGAAAGTTCATAAATGATGTTGGTAAGTATAAATTAATCTTATTTCTTTGCTCCTTGGACATAAACATCATCCAGAAGCGGTCAATTAAACTGATAGCTACTTTATTTGTGCCCACAAATCGACTGAATGTACCATCTGGATCGAGTTCCAGAATACCTTCATATACACCTGTAGCAATGACATACATTTTACCTGAATCGTCAACTACGATTTTCTCCGGTTTATAGACAACGGCATTTTCACCTTGGAAGATTAATTCATCCGGGGTTTTAAATTCTTTATACAAGCCGTTTTCTCTAATTTTGAGGATGCGGCTATTGCCTGTATCGGCTACATAAATATATGTAATCACATTACCTGAGTCATCTATTTCATCAGTAACATAAATCCCCTTCGGTCCAACCATTTTGATATGGTCAAAATTAACATCTTGAGGATATTGTTTAATTAATTGATAATCCTTATCTAAAACTAATATCTTATTTAATTTTCCATCCAACAAATAGATTTTCTCATTGTGAACATACATGTCTGTTAATTCACCAATTTTGGCATCTATTTCCGGAGGGGTAATTGTTTTAACATGTTGATAAGGGTCAATGGAATCAATAATGGTTCCCCAATATGAGTAATAATACCCTGCTTTAGTAACTGTTAAACTACTAAACAATACAACAATAAATAAAATTATAAATATAATACTCTTCTTCATACTCATCACCTACTTAATACCTGAATGTGACATTGTATCGATAATTTTACTTTGTGACAGAATAAAAATTGTTATAGGTACAATTAACATGACTACCGACACAGCTGCTGCTGTTCCTGCCCGTGCGATTCCGCCGCTGACGATTTGCCCCAGAGCATAACTCAAAGTTTTTAATTGCTCGGAGAAGATATAACCACCACCATTAGTTGACCACAAAGATTGGAATAACAAAATAATAAGCGTTAGCCAAGCCGGTTTTGCGAGAGGCATAACGACCGACCAGAAGATTTTAAAATCGTTAGCCCCGTCAATTTTGGCTGCTTCCAACAAACTATCAGGAATCGTTTCCATGAATTGTTTCATTAGATATAAACCTAATGGAAAGGCAAATGCCGGTATGATAACAGCAAAAAGGGTATCAACAAGACCTATCCAACTCATGATCATAAATACCGGTGTACTTGTCACCGCACCACTAAACATTAAGGAATAAATGATTAAGGTAAAAATAAAAGTTTTTCCTGGAAATTGGTGCTTAGCTAGGGGAAACGCACACATTGACGCGATAATGACATGACCTACTGTACCTACTAGAGTAATAAATACGGTGTTAAAAATGTATCGCGACATAGGAACCCAGGTTGTACCCATTAAGATTAATAAATCACTAAAGTTTTTAAAGGTCGGGTCCGATGGAAATAATCTTGGCGGGAAAATAAATAATTCATGAAGCGGTTTAAAGGCATTTGCAATGATAAATATCAACGGGTAGGCACTAAAAACACTGAATATCAACAAGAAAAGCAAGATGACAATATTACCAGCTGTTGAACGATTTAACCGTTTTTTCTTTTTAATTTTTCTTTTAAATATTAAATTTTCTATTGACATTAATTTCTTTAATTTTTCTATCTTATCCATCTTATGAACCTACTCTTCTTAAGAATTTTTGTACAACGATGTTAGATGATAACATAATCATAAATAATATTGAAGCGATCGCTGAAGCGTACCCCATCTCAAATCGCATTCCGCCATAATCGAGTAAGTGTAAAACAATCGTTTGACCAGCATAATCGATCGATGGGTAGCCGGCAATTTCAGATGATACTGAAGCAATCCCAAACGATGATGTTATTTGCATAACCGCACCAAACATAAGTTGTGGTCGCATTTGTGGTAATGTAATATACCACAATTCTTGCCATCTGTTTCTAATTCCATCGATTGCCCCGGCTTCATATAACTGATGATCCATATTTTGAAGTCCAGCAATAAAAGCTAAAAAGGCTACACCTAAACTCAACCAAAATTGCACGATGATAATAATCCAGATTACATATCGCGGATCTTGGAGCCAGGTGATCGGTTCGGTAATTAAACCATTCTTTAATAAGGTGGAATTGGCATATCCATACATATCACTGGAGAAAATCAACTTCCACAATAAATATGCATTTCCAGAAATCGATGGGGCATAAAAAACCAAAGTCATAAACCATTTCCATCTTCTAGGCAATTCGTTAATTAACCAGGCAATCACAAACGCTATGATAAATGATATTGGTCCAGTAATAATTGCGAGAATTAAAGTATTTTTTATCGCAATAATAAATACTTCATCGTCTAAAAACAAACGCACATAATTATCAAAACCGACAAATCTAGGTAATTCTAATAGATTAAAATTAGTAAAACTAAACAGAATTGACATGATAACAGAAATCACTGTAAATATTCCAAAGATAAGTAAGTAGGGAGCCATTAAATAATATGAATAACGATTTTTATAAACATTTTTTCGTAACTTTTTGAATCTTGATTCTTTTTCGATAATATTACTATTCATCCGATTATTCTCCCTTTCTAATCTAAATTGAATTCATCGCGTTTACGTTGAATTTCATTGTTGATTTTTCGATCATACATATATAACATATCGCGAGGATTTGATGAATTATTAAATGAGTCCCTAAACGCACTGTTAATATATCTACCAGTAATATAAGACCCAGGTACAACAGGAATTCCTACTGTATTATGAATTTCTTCTTTTAAGATTGTATGATATTTTTTTGGCCATGAAAGTTGGTCTAGTGCTTCCAAATTCGCTGTTGCGATTCTTCCTGCTTCACCGAATATTCCTTCCAATTCTCTTGAATATTTAACTTGAGTATCGGCAGATGACCACCACTTCAAAAATTCCCATGATGCCTCATGGTTGTTATTTCTCTTAAACATGATCGTTGAACTGGTAATTGAAGTAGTTACATTATTAATTAATGGTTCCTCCTTGCCTGTTTCCGGATTCGTGACATATATTGGATTACCATCATCGTCAAGCTGCGGTGTACCTGGTATCGGTACAAAGTCCCATTGACCTCTGATTTCTGGAGCAAACACACTTAAGCTATTATATAAAGTGTAATAGTCAATACCTATAGGCATTTCCCCGCTTCTGAAGCGATTAACAAAATTTGCCTGGATTGAGAAGCTGTACTTACTGAAGAAATTGGTGTAGTCAACGAAGGCATCCAGTGATTCCTCTGTCAGTAAGTCGGTTTTGGTACGGTCATCAGCGTACAATTTGCCGCCATATTGATTTAATAATGAATAAAAGATTGGATTTAATGCATTTAGATCCTCATATTGAGGAATATAAAATTCTAAATGATTTCTTTGCAGAATCGGAACAATATCAATTACTTCCTGCCATGTCTTAGGGGGTTCGATTCCTAATTCATTAAGAATATCCGTCCGATAATACATTACCATAAAGTTTTGACTGTCCGGCAAGCCATAATAGCCTCCATCATGGTAGTATGGTGTCATTGCACTTTCAGTAAAACGACTTTTAACTTCTTCAAAATCTTCAAATTGACTAATATCATAAATAGCATTACGCATTGCATATTCAACTGGTAAACTTTCACCAGTGAATAACGCTACATCAGGTCCGACTCCAGCTAATGTTGAAGGTAATAACACTCCCGCATTAACGAGTTTAATATTAACTTTGACTTTAGCCTGGTGCGTGAATGACTCATCAATCAACTGTTTAATAATTGTAGCTTGATCACGACCGGTTGATTGTAACCAAACTGTAATTTCTTCATACCCAGCTGTGACCTTGTCACCATCATCCATAAGTGAGTAATCAACAAAGAATGAAGCAAACAATGTCGTTAATTGGTACCATAATTTTTCAAAGATATTCGATTTGGCCCGCTTTAATTCATATGAATCATCATGAATGACAAGAAAATCGATCATTAACGGTTGCTCTCTTGCTTCCATTGTCCATACACCTAAAGCAACGATATTATTTTTAAATGCATCGAGGTTGACTGGCACCTTGCGAATATCATTGACAAACATCTCTAATTGGATAACTGTCTTTTGTAGCACACTGATATTTGAACTGTATTCACCTGTTATTTCCACAATTTTATCAATTGCGAATTCTAAATTATCAGAACTATCTTGAAATTTTTGTTCCAGATTTTCAATCCTTTTTTCTAATTGATAGTCACGGTAAACATCTGGAGAAACACTGGTAAAGATGATAATTTCACGATACAAATCATTAAGTGTTTTTATCTCTTGCTCAACTGTTTCTATGATTGATTCATATCTACCTAATGTATTCTTTAAAGTAATCTTTCTTGTACCTTCCTCTAAATAAAACAGAAAAGCACCATTTTCATTACTTAAAGTTAGATTTTGCCAATCACTTTCATAGACAATCTCGATTTGTGCAGCTTCTTTAAACGGAATCTCACCGTCGATAAATAAACTACGAGTCGAAAATGATCCTGATTTAAAGTTCTGTAGGACTTTCATTGAAAGCTGATATAAGCCTGTCTTGGGTACATCGACTTCCCATTCAATCCAATCTCCGACGATTCTCCAGTTATATCCGCCAATACTGTTAAGTCTTAATTGTGTTCGATGAAATGGTTCCGTTCTAACACTGGTTCTGTCGACTTGCGGATACAAAGTTGCCGATGATTGTAATGTTGAATCTTCGGCCTGAACTTTAACATATTCATTAACTACTTTTTGAGATTGATATTTAGCTAAATAATCTTCATATGTGATTCGTTCTTCAAGCTTATTAACAATTATTTTATCAATTAATAACGGTTCACGAATACTGGTAAATGAAATGGTATTTTCACCTGCTAACAATTCAAAAAAGTATGGTTCAAAATACCCCTCTTCATTTTCAAGAACTTTCGTTTGCCAGAATGGTTTTTCATTTCTAGGCGGTCTCACATCATTTTTACCATTAATATGTTCAACCTTGCTATCATTACCCCATATCCGTTGGAAAGTGACATTGCGCATTTCTGTAAATGGCACTTCGCCATTAATCGCAATTTCCCGTTCCGGATCAGCACTGTTTCCTGGGTACGTAAAATAACGAATTTCAATATTATACGCACCGGCTTCCGGTACATTAAATTTCCAAGTTACCGTACCATCCGATGGAGTTAATAAAGCTTCGCCTTCCAACCCTTCATAATTATTGAGAACTTCTATATCTAAATCATCATAAGGATTTTCAAGCGCCCCCAAATCATCATAACGAGGAATACCGTCTGTCAATAATGCATAATTACTGGCATTTATGATAATTTCATGAACAGGAGTTTTTAAATTATTGTTTAATTTGTAAAAGTTATTGTTATTTAATAAATAATCAAGTTGCTGAATATGCGTTTTTACTTCTGAATCCTGTATCGTGTTAATATCCTGTGCGTAAGTATCCTTATCAGGCTTTAAATATACTACAAGTAAAGCCAATATTAGAAATATTGCTAAATATAAACATTTTTTTTGCATAATTTCATACCTCCACTTCACAATTTTAATTAAAATAAGAATCAGTAATTGAAATCTCATTATTTGATAACACTTTATATATAGCTTGAAAAAGCTTTAAATATATATATATAGGAATAGTAATACAAATAAATGGAATTATCGGCGGCTGTAGTGAGATAAGCAATATCCATCCAAATAAGAGGATAATTAGCAATAAGGTTTTAAATGGGTATGCAAATACCATTAACGCCGAAAATTTAATTATTCCTAATGGTTTCAAATCCCGGAAATACATATAAACCGGAAAAATATGTAATAATAGTCCGATTACGAATAAATCTATAAATAAGAAGAGGAAAAGACCAATAAAATGAAATAAAGAGCTTTGATGACTTATAGCGAATTCGTAAAAGAACATCGTATTAAAAGTTAAAATTCCCATAATAAAAATAATGATTAAAAATAATTTTTGTGCTTTAAAATACTCTTTTTTGATAATGATATAGAAACCCTTAAGAATCGATACACTATTATCATCACTGATCGATTGCAGTAATATATATGTAGCAACTAGGGCAGGAAACAAAGTAAATATTCCTAATCCTACAATACTGATAAAAATAAACATCAAATTAATAACAATGATGTCAAAGAGTTTATTAAAAGTTTGGAATAACTTACTATTTACATATTTTTCAAATTTCACTTCAACCACCTAATCTTCTTTATAATAATTATGCCAACTAATGCTAAAACAACCATGCCACCAATTGAACCGATAATAAAGATATTATAATTATTACTATCTATATTATCGTCTTTGGGTTCAAGTCCAATAACAGGATTTTCATCAACCGGTTCTTCAATATCGATACTACAAGCTTCTAAATGAGAATATGTTTCACAATTTGGTTTATCCTCCGGTAATAGAGCTGTTTTTAAACCTTCAACAAACAAAATCGCGTTACCTACTGGTCGTAAATGTCCATCAGATGGTTTATTGACGACCTGTAATTCATCATTTATCCGTAATATAAAGGTTGACGAACCGCCGCCATCTAACTCAATAGCTTCCTTAGCTCCTAAATCTAAAGCAAGTTGTGCTTGTTCTACCGTTGTTACACCTAAACTGTAACCTGTTTGCCGGCCATCGATTACTTGAATAAAGAATTCACCATCATAAGTTACACCGATTGTTGTTCTTGGGTGTTTGTTCTTAGGATCAACGGCAACAGTTGTACCAAAAGGAGTAATTTTTCCATTTACTACTAATCGATTCATACCGCCAATCACATAATTTAAATCTTTAAGTCCGGGGTTATTATATCTTTCTTGTTCTACTATTTCAATTTTCTGTCCGTTTTGTAAGGCTTCATAAAAAAATTGAGCTTTTCCGTTAATCATCTCGCCAAAGGAGTTTACGGCGATACCGATATGTCCCTCTGGAATATCCACTAATTCGTTAGTAAGCAGTTTTTGATTATCATCGCGAACGATATTAGCTATAATCGGATAAGAAAAATCATCATCCTTGACCTTAGCGATATACTTTCCTGTAAAGGTACCTACTAATTGTTTAGAGTTAGGCATATATAGACCGATTTCTCCAGTTAAACTCATTTTATCAAGCTTATCAATTGTAAAATCTTTATAGCTTCCATCATTAAGGTGAACACGCAATATCTTTACTTTTTGTAAGGATAAAACACCCGTTTGAATTTGATATTGACCTTCATTATTAAAGCCAAAGTTGGTTAATTTCGTATCCCAACCATATACGATTTCTTCGCCGTCTTTCATATAAGTATGTGCTGTTTTACCGATATACTGTTCTTCAGGATAACTCGCAATAAAAAAATCTCCATTTACAGCAGCATATACTTTCCGTCCCGTTTCCTCCTCAAAATCCTTGGCGATTTCCATTACAGTTGCTTTGCGATAATCACTAGAACTGTTGTAGTCATCCCAAACAACCATATCAACATTATTTGAGGAAAAATCAAATGCTGCTTTAAATGCAACTCTCTTTATCCCATCACTTCCGTCTATTACAAAACGTTCATAAACAATATCGTTTAATTGTTCACGGTGATATGTTTCAATCTCACCAAGAGTTAAATGATATTCGCCATTATCATTCGCTAAAGTACTGATGTAATTAAACATTGATGAAAATCCCAAAAATAGCCCAAAAATAATTGTTTTAAATTTTCGGTACATTTAAATTTCCCCCCAAACTTAATATTTAGTTTTATAGGGATTCTTGATAAATCCCTATAAAACTTTTTTTATAAATCTTAATTAATATGATTAATTATTAATAACAATTTCTAAATTAGTACCAATTGGATTGATATCAGTAGTTCTTGGTGTTGTTCCTACTATATGACTTCCACTTGTATGAACGAATGCTTTATATCCTGCTGTTCTGAGAGTAGAGTCACCATTAATAGCAGTGAAAGCTAATACATATCCATTTTCAGGTACAACAAGATCTTTTGTTGGAGTTAATCTTGTAAATGTTGCAGCAATACCCGCAGGATTAGCTTCTGTAAAATGAGTGGCAGTTTCTGCTAATCCATCCCTTATTTCTACAATTTTACCTGTTGAATCTATTACGACTAAGAAACTGTACTGATACATATTACCTTCAGTAACACTTACTAATGTAGATTGGTCAATTGCATCCCAAAATGCTTTATTATATAAATGAGCATTAGGTAATGTATAATATACATCATAATTAGCTGGATTAAATGTAACTAAAAACTCTGTATCATCATATTTAACATGATTTGCTACTGGTTCTACAACATCTTGACTAAACCATTTACTTTCAGCTGTTTTACCAATTGCATTTACATCGGTTGTACCAGCTGCAGTTGCAGGGATACCACTTGTATGTATAAATGCTTCATATAAATCATATTTACTATTTACATTTCCTAACCACATTCCAATTACGAATCCACCATCAGGAACTACTAAACCTTGTGTAGGTTTACCTTTAACCCAAGTGGTTGGTACAGCACCTGTAGGATTTGCTACAGTAAATTCTTTCCCGTTATGATCATCCCGGATTTCAATAACTTTACCGTCTTGATCAAATACAATAATAACACCATTTTGATACATGAAGCCTTCATTAATACTTACTAATTGTGTTTGGTCAATTGCATCCCAAAATTCTTTAGTAAATAATTGTGCATTTACAATACTATAATATGTTGGCCAAGAAGTTGTATTATAATCGACTGCAACATCTTTTCCGCCTAATGATATAGAACTTGTAAACCATTTGCCTTCAGCTTTTTTACCAATTGGATTTACATCGGTTGTACCAGCTGCAGTTGAAGGAACACCACTTGTATGAACAAATGCTTGATAGATTTCAGTTTGTGTAGATGCAGATGGTAACCACAATCCTAATACGAAACCATTTTCAGGAACTACTAAATCTTGTGTAGGTTTACCTTTAACCCAAGTTGTTGGTACAGCACCTGTAGGATTTGCAACAGTAAATTCTTTAAAGTTATTATCATCACGAATTTCAACAACTTTACCAAATTGATTGTAAACAATGATAAAGCCATTTTGATACATGAAGCCTTCATTAATACTTACTAATTGTGTTTGGTCAATTGCATCCCAGAATGTTTTAGTATATAATTGTCCATTTTTAATATTATAGTATGTTGGCCAGTTAGGAGTATTAAAGTCTACTGCAACATCTTTTCCCCCAAATGTGATAGAATTATCAAACCATTCGCCTTCAAATTGTACGCCAATTGGGCTTAAGTTTAAGTCAACTTTCGCTTGTGGGTCTGCAGTTTCATTTACTTCAAAGTCAACATTAGTTAATAAATGTTTGTATGCCCATACTCTCCACTCATTTGTTGATGAAGCATGACCAAATCCAACTACAAATCCACCTTCTGGTACAGTTAAATTTGTAATCATATCTATAGACCAGTTAGTAGTATTAATGTTACCCCAAACAGATAAATCCGGAGTTACACCAAATGGGTGTTCAACTGTATAATGACTGAATGGTTGACCCCATGAAGATCTAAGTTCTATAATTCTACCAAAGTTATCAGTAACAGCTACGACTGCCCATTGATAATAATTAGGTGAGAATGATGAATAATTTGCATCCCAAAATTCTTTTGTATATACGTGAACATTAGGAGCAGTCCAACTTGCTGGATTGAGAGTCACTGGAACTTGATCATCACCTAAAGTTAGATATTTTGTTTCCACTACTGTATCAAGTTCAACAATTACTTGACGACGAGCAAAGATTTGATTTGTCCCATCATAAGGAGCATAGTATTCAATCGCATAAGTACCTACTTCAGCAGTTGAAATTGCATCTGCTTCCTCGTATACTGTTCCATTTAACTTATAGATTTTTGTTGTAAGGGTAACATTCGTAGTTTCCTTATCAGTTACAGTTACACCTGTCATTAGATCAAATGCCTCATTAATTTTTATTTTCTTAATATAATTAGTTTCTGGAATAACGATTTTTGGAAGTTCGTTAGTTGATAAATTAACAACAATTTCAGGATCTTGGAATTTAACTTCTTTACCAAGGCCTGATCCACCAAGCATTAATAAATCACCAAATGCTCTTGGAGAACCTGCACCATTTGCACCATCGTTTATGAATACGATAACATGACCACCTTCAGGAACAATTATGCTCCCAAAACCACCGTATACATTTTGGTAATCATTAATAACTGTACCATTAGACCATTTGTTATTTAATGTACAAACTTCTGTTCCAGCTTCTGAATATTCATTACAAGTATGATCTCTTAATAAGACAATTTCATCATCGCCATTAGTTACGGCAATATTAGTCCAACCTGAATATAAACGGTCAGAATAATTAGCATATAAGAAATCGAAATAATCTTTACTAAATACGCTAACTTTTGTTAGGTCAAAATGCCATGAGAATGGCTCATTACCCATTAATGTTTTTGGGTTTAAGATTGGGTTGTAAGCCATTGCATATTTTTGCCCATCAATCACTATAGCTGATGTCTTCTCTAAAACAGTAACGTTTCTTGTTGCTGTTTGTTCGTTACCATCAGAGTCTTTAACTTTATAAGTGATGACATATTGGCCCGGAGTTTGGTTGTTATAAGTACCTTTTTCAATTGTTACACTTGAATTAATGTTTCCATCTTTATTATCAGTAGCTTCAACACCAGTCATAAAATCATAATCATCACCAAACATGATTGTGACATCTTTTGGAGCAACATCTAATAATGGCTTAATTGTGTCTTTTGCATTTGTTGTTGCGGTGGTTGATCCAGTAGTAGTATCTTTTTTACATCCAACTAATGCCAATCCAATAACAAGGATTGCTATAAAACTTAGAACTTTTTTCATTTAATTCCCTCCAATTTCTTTCATTTTTATGTAAATTGTTTTTCAACAAATATTACCCCATTAATTATTCACCGAACATCGTTTCGATTAAGCCCTCCATTTTTTGTGTCAGAGTTGTCATTTGGGCACGGACATTATTATCTTTGATTGAACTGACAATCATTTGAATACAACTATCACTTTGCCATCCAAATGCATCTTCTCCTAATCCATACAGGATTTCATTTTGGGCTTTATTTAGCACATCAAGGTGAGCATCAACTGATTCTTCATCTGCATAATATTTTAAGAAATCGATTGATAAGTCAATAAATGTATCATCAAGATCACCGAAATACAATAATTCACTATGAATTCGATAGATTACTTCAGTTGAAAAGACAAGATGTTCATATCCTGCTGGAACTTCTTGGTAAGACCCACTGTAAACAAATGTTGCTGCTCCCCATATTTGAGTAATTTGTTTATATTCAGCATTTCCGGCTACAACATCTGGACCCTTTGGATAAGGTACATAACCAATCTTAAAATTGGTAGAACCCATTCTTGACGGTTCAAATAAATGCCAATGAGCACCTGGGTTAAATATAACCTTACCTTGTTTCCAGTTTTCTTCAGTTGAATATGCAGAATCGACTTCACTAATCCACATTCCTGGAATTCCCCATATTTCAGCTAAATTCTCGAGTGCAGTTATTGTTTCTGGATTATCAACACCAATTTCCAGCTCATCATTGAGGAAATACCCTCCGTTGGCAGGAACCATACCATCAGCCCAATCACTTACCTTTCCACCCATTGGATATTTACCGCTTGTTTCATCTAATTTGGTATTAATCTCTTTGACAAATGATTCATAATTTTCCCATGTCCATTCGCCATCTAACCACATTTGTGAAGGTTTATTTGGAGCATATCCCATTTCTTCTAGTAAATCTTGGTTATAATAAAGTCCAACGTCAACAAATGGATAAGAATCATCATAACCATAAAACTCATCTTTGAATTTAACAAAATCTTTTTTATGAGTCAAAAATTGCTCATGGGCGTATTTTTCATAATACTGACCAACTGGAACAATTGCTCCTGCTGAAGCTAATACCGGAATTGAAGAAGCTGATAAATTATAAATATGAGCTCCTGGTTGTCCCGTCACTTCAGAATTAATAATGTAATTATCGCGTGGTACTCCCCAACTTGCCGAAGCAGGATATGGGATATATTTCACTTTGATATTATACTTTTCTTCTACTCTTTGTTGATTTTCTTGTTTTTCTCTTTGATATAATCCTTCAAATTGATCACTAAAAGGGTCAGCAGTAACAGGATTATTTGACATGATTAAAAATTCCTTACCCTGGAAATCATATAGGATTTCTTCCTCACATGATTCATCTGTGCAAACAGTAGTAGTATTAGAATTTGTAGTCGTAACATCTTTTTTACACCCAGTAATTATGGTACTCATTATTACTATTGCCAATAAAAGTAAAAATTTCTTCACGCTTATTCCTCCTTTAAATACTTTTTATTTATTCCATCAGCATATCTCTTAGTTGAGATTTGTGGTCTAGTTATCGCACTGCCGATGACAACACCATAACTATGCTTAATACATTGATTTAATTCTTCTAGCGTCCAAATACCTCCTTCGGCGGTTAAAATGGCATTTTTAACGACCTTTGAAAGTTCTTCTACAAGACTAATATTTGGTAAATTCACATCACGAGTGTAACTCGTATATCCGCTAAGAGTGGTTGAGACAATATCAAAACCTAACTCATCTGCTTTCTTGCCTTCTTCTAATGTTGAAATATCAGCCATTAAATATTTATCCGGATATTTACTTCTAATTTCATGATAGAATTCATCAAGGGTAACTGAATTTGGTCTTACTCGATTTGTTGCATCAATTGCGATAATCTCTGCCCCTGCTTTAACAATTTCCTTAACTTCTTTCATTGTCGGTGTGATATATATTTCTGAATCAGGATAACAACTCTTGACTAGTCCGATAATCGGAAGCTTAACTTTTTTTTTGATAGCTTTGATATCCTTACCAGAGTTAGCTCTTATTGCCACAGCCCCACCAAGCTCTGCAGCATAAGCCATTCTAGCCATTATATGTGTGCTATGTAATGGTTCATCTTCCAACGCTTGACACGAGACTATCAATCCTGGTTTTAATAGTTTCTTAATCACATTTATCACTCTTTCCCTAATCTAACTTCCTGCTAATTGCCTCTGCTGCTTTCCTTTCATTGTTAATAATCTTATTTTTATCTTGCATTACCACACCTGTGTACAATAAATCTAACACAAAAAGTTGTGATATCTTAGCCACAAACGAACCGCCGTCAAGTGGCTTTTCGAATCCGGCTGTCTGTAATACAACATGCGAATAGCTTGCTAATTTTGATTTAGTATAATTTGTAATTGCGATAATTATCGCATTATTTTTATTTGCTATTTCGACTGAATCTAACAAATCCTTTGTATTACCTGACAATGATATAGCAATGATCACATCTTTTTCTGTTAAGGTTCCAGATAAAATTGTTTGAAAATGTGAATCCGTTACTGCCTTACATTTCAACCCCCCTCTCATAAACTTTCCTTCACCTTCAAGTGCAGCTATTCCAGATGAACCTACGCCATATAGATAAATAAAATTCGCATTTAGGATGAAGTTAATTCCCTTTTGTAATTCTATTTTATCGACAAATAATTTAGTTGATTTGATGGTACTGATCATATTTGTTTCGATTTGGTCTATGTAATTTTCAGTAGAACAATTTTCTTCAATTGAAAATCGTCTTGCTAATTGAATTTTAAAATCATAGAAGCCATTGAATCCAATTTTACGACAGAAACGAACAATGGTTGATTCGCCTACTCCAATCTCATCGGATAAATCAGCAATTGAATAGTACATAACACTTTCTAAATTTTTATCAATATAAAAAGCTATTTCTCGTTCTGATTTTGTTAACTGCTCATTATAAGCTTTTAACATTTCATTCAAATACATGAGTTTCCTCCCCTATAAAATGAAATAAAACTTCCTTTATATAATATTTTATGGTGTATAATTTCATGATAGCACTTACAATTCCAGTTGTAAATACAATTTGAAAAAATATTTTCAATTATAGCTTGTCTAAACCGACTATTTGATATGTACAAGTCACGATACTCTATTCCTCAAAAATAGAACGTTTGGAATCGCAAATTATTAACAACTCTAACTAAAAGTTAGTAGTGCGATTATGCATTTTAAAGAATGAATAGTACGTGTTGTTAAAAATAGAATAAAGAAAGTCTATTCCAGAGTTAGTTGATTAGTCGTATTTATTCAAGTCGAGTGATTTTTATTTTCAACATTTCAAAACCATATCACCATACATAATTTTCTTATTTTTGTATCTTTATTAATAACATCACTATGTCTAATTCTTCTTTTGCAATACATTATATAATGTCTTAAAGTGTCTGATAAGCATCAAACTTTTTTCTAATTCTCTCTTCAATAAATTCCTTTACTCCCTGTTCAAGTGGTAAATCAATTTCCTTTAGAAAATATGCCTGGCCAACATAAAAAAAGAAAGATCATTTCATTTCCGAAAAATCTTTCTCTTTACTCTAAAAGCAATATTAAAAACTACATTTTATAGGTTTAAAATTCAAATAATTTTGTAATATGCCACACTTGAAGGGTTAGTGGCATGGATTTGGTTTTATTACAATACCAAAAGCTACAAGGACTGCAGCACTGAATCCACAAGGATAAAGGCAGGAATCCAATTTTTCACTTCGTCATCTGGTTTTTCTATAATTGGTTAGTCAAAATTATTAGCAATTGGTCTCTCTTTCACAAATTCTGGATTCCAAATACCTCTTTTAATTAGATCTTGTGAGATTTTAATATCCAAGATTAATTCTAATCTAGTTAAGTCTTCTTGAATTCGATCTATGGCTGCACCTTCAGCATAAATAGGAATCATACCATTTAAGCTATGTACTTTTTCTTTTATCAATGTGATATCTTTAGCATTAGTTGCATTCATCGCTTTAATAAAATGGATATCATTAGTTATATGACAAAATTGATCTTTTGTCATTGCTTGATTTGGTATATAAATACGATTAACTTTATCTAAAATCTCATCAAATACTCCAATAATAACTGTTTTAGTCTCAGTGTGAGGTGCGATGGCTTCTTTTCGGTTAGTACTAAGCTTTAAGGCATATTCATAGTCTTTATTACCTAATAAATTAATAGTTTCAAACATTGTTGTTCCGAGAGTGACACCTTGAAGCACTTCAATTTGTTGTTGATTAATAAGTTCTGAAAAGCCATAATATACAGGTGCTATTCCAGTATATTGGTACACTCGGTTCCCAATAATATTTCTAATATCTTCTGCGTATTTAATTACAGATTTTGTATCACCCATGTAGATCATTGGACAGATTATATCCACCCATCCATTCTTAACCCAGACAGTCCAATCCTGCATGTAATTAGCCTTTGCCATATCAGGTACTGGTGAGACATCTATTGAGATATCCACATCAGGATATTCTCTGATTTTATCAGACATAGCTTTTACGACATCAGTAACAGCATTTCTTTTAAATTCATCCCACTTAATAGAAATATTTGGGTCATTTATCAATAGTCTAACATCACCAGATAAACCGTGTAGTAACTTAAATGAATCCATTGCATACTCTGTAAAACCGGAAATCATTTCTTTATCTAAAGGTGATTCAAACTTTGCAGGATAACGAATATAGTCATATTGGAAACCATCTAAATCATAATTTGTTAATATTTCATCTATAATTGATACTAAATATTCTTTTACTCCAGGATTGGATGGATCAAAAAATGAACCATAGTAGGTAACAGTAGTTTTGCCATCGAGTGTTTCAATCAGCCATTCAGGATGGTCTAGCACTACTTTCGAATAATCTCTTGTTCTTAGAATATGCGACCAGGCATGTACTTCAATCCCCCGCTTGTGTCCTTCCGCAATAAGTGCTTTCAAATAATCAATCCCATATTCACCATAATTACCGTTTTTTACCTTTGGATGCATTTCCAATATTTCGGATGGATAAATCGTATATCCGTCATAGATTGTTTCTACATAGAGAATATTAATTCCAACTTCCTTTAACTTATCTAATAGTATTCGCATTTCATCTAAATTCTTTTCAACAGGTCGATGCCAAATACCTCTACCCTCTACCGCATAAGATGGCATTAAGTAATAGGTTGCTTCTGATAATAAATCACTTACCTCAAATCTTTTTTGATTAATAACCCTCATTTCAAATAATGGGTTTTCACTTATTTCATACTTTATTTTTAAATTCACCATTTCATTGTGTAATGCCTTTGCTTTGTCATAATTTAATTGGGCATTAGAAATATCCACATCATACAAATTTACTTTTGCATCATCGATTTTTACTTTAATGGCTTCTAACTTTAATTCAACTGTCGTTATATTAATATTGATTTCGGAATTTGTGACTTTTACTTTTTTAGTTTGAATATTATAGGATACATTTGAACCGATTTTTATATGTTGTCTGATTAATGTTTCAGATTTTTCATTTCCAGACAGGACATATCCACCTTCAGGAATCTTAGCATGAATACCAACATCAATAACTAAGCCATCCTTTGAAACAGCTGCTTCAAAACCATAGCCATTTGTATCGGGGCACCCATCTTCTGTTGTATTCGCATAACTATTAGTATAAATAACTAAATAGCCTAGACATCTTAATGTATTTATTCCGTGTATTGTTAATTCTATTTCTGACACATCATTATTTTTTTGATTATCAATAATCATTAGTACATCCCCTTTATTATACTTATTCCCTTCGTTTAAAAAAATTGGAAGGGAACACCACCCGATATTACAAACCCATTTACTGGTATTATAGTTCTCACTGACTTTACGGAAATGAGTTAACTTCAAATTGTTTTGTTTCATCATTATATAAAACTACCATTTCTGTACTAGAATATAGTATTGGTAGACTTCCCTCTTAACTGATCATAAAAAGCCATCAATTTCCAGAACGTTCTACATTTTTATTGTGATAATTGTACGCATCAGGCTTTATTTTCTACCGCAAAGCGTACATTTTTAGTGGCTTTTCTATATTTATCAACCAAAAACTTGTTCAAATTTTAATCTAGTATAGAAATAACATAGCCGTCTATTGGAATATATCTCCGTTGATAATTTTAACTTTCCTTTTCTCTTACTCGATACTAACCACAATTATCTATGCAAAAAAAGGAAAAGATTGGATTAATACTGATTTGAGTTAATAATAAAAATATAATATTTTCAAAATATGTACTCCCTTTCATCACTTCTCTCTTGATTATAAGCAAGTTAAATATTTATGTCAATCAAACCTCAGTAAGATAAGGATGAACGCATCAATTTTTTTAATAAAATCAATTGACCTTTAGGAAAACACATTAAGATTTTTAGAATATACTTTTTTATTTATTCCAAAAATAATGTAAAAAAAGGAATATTTCAGTGATATACACAAAATATTCCTTTTATATTTATAAATTATTAAATTGATGCGTTTCACCTTATTTTTTAGAAACAAAAGGATGATTTTTTATATAAAAGCGCCATAGTCGATCTTTATCTTCTTCAGCATAATCGACGTTCACACGTTTTGAATAAACAATTTCAAAGTCTTTGTAGTAATCATCATTTTTGATGTACATTGTATCATCTGTACATAAATCAAGACCATTGAAAGTCTTATCAATACCCATATACTTACATAATTTCCCTGGACCATTTGTCTGTTTCTTTTCCTCTACATCGTCAAGCGGTTCAACTGCTCTAATTAAAACTGCTTCAGGATTATCTTTTAGACTAGCCACAATATTTAACATATGATACATTCCATAAATTAAATATACATAGACATGCCCACCTGCTTTATACATCACTTCGGTTCGACTTGTGCGTGTATTATTGTATGAATGTGCAGCTTTATCATTTATTCCACCATAAGCTTCTGTTTCAACTATACGGTATCGTTTTTGATTAATACATATAACCTTACCTAGTAAATTAATTGCTAAAGTATATGCATCAGTTGTATAAAAATCTCTATTTAGTCTCATAATTTCTCCTTATAAAGAAAAAACTCTCTAATTAGAGAGTATTAATAATAGATATGCATGTATAGTATTCATGTAAGCCATGTTCTGTACCGTTGTACTCAAACGGATGCCTCCTCGTACTAAGGCGGTAATCATTTATCTACAGTTACCTGTCCCCTACTCAGTTAAATTCCTTCGTAGAAGTTCCCCTACCTAAATTTGGGTTTCTCGCTCGTGGGGTTTACCATTGTTCCACTCTAAAGATTTCTCTTTAGCATCATCACTGTGGCACTTTTACAGGTATTCATACCATGCTTTATCAGTTTAGGTATTTTCCCAGCCGTAAGTCTATCGACTTCCCTAACTTATTTTTTGGTTAGGCGCGAACACTACAAGCATCTCAGCTTGTGCGAGCATGGACTTTCCTCACCTAATTAAAATTAGGAGCGATCACCCGAATACTACAGACTTATATTATACCTTAAAATTAAGTAATGTCAATGAAATTAGAAAAAAATAAATTGCCAATTTTATACAATTTAATAATATGTATGAAAACAAAAATAATCTTAAGGCAATAAACAAATAATAATACAGTAATATCGCAAATCAATTTTCAATTCAATAACTAATGCTTTTTTCCCAAAAATTTGTTAATATAAAAGAGGCGGTGAATGTAATGAGTATTAATTATCCAAATAAGAAAGTAATGACTCAAACATCCCATGAAGTATCTTATGGACAACGTGGTATGACTTTCGAAAAAGAATTAAATGAATCTAATAAATATTATCAAGCACATAATAAAGCTTTAATACATAAAAAACCAACTCCAATACAAATTGTAAAGGTTGATTATCCTAGTAGACAAAAAGCTGTTATTCGTGAAGCGTATTTTCAATCACCTTCTACTACTGATTATAATGGAATCTATCGTGGAAAATATATAGATTTTGAAGCTAAAGAAACAACAAGTAAAACTGCATTCCCAATTCAAAATATTCATGAACATCAATATGCTCATATCATGCAAGTTATCGGTTTAGGTGGAATTGCCTTTATTTTAGTTAAATTTAGCGCCTTAAATAAAGTATATTTACTAGATGGTAATATCGTAGTAGAAGCTTATGAAAAATACTTAAAGGATGGACCAAAGTCATTTAGTATTAAATTTTTTGTGGAAAAAGGACATGAAATTACTGAGAGATGCTTATTTAGCATTGATTATTTAAAAATAATAGATAAGGTTTATTTTAGTGATTAAAAAAATCATTAAATCATTTGCGATATTAATATTATTTATAGTCGTTTTTTTAACTGGATTTTCTTATGTTAAGTTACAATCTATTTTAAGTGCAGTACCTGAATTTGATATAAATAAAATCTATGTCAATGAATCAACAAAAGTTTATGATAAAAACCAAAATTTGATTGTTGAATTAGGCGTTGAAAAACGAGATGTCGTTCAGTACGACGCAATTTCACAAACCATGATTGATGCGATCATTTCTATTGAAGATGAACGTTTTTTTGAACATCGAGGTTTAGACTATAAACGCATCATTGGTGCTTTAATTGAAAATGTTAAAGAACAGAGTTTTGCTGAAGGCGCAAGTACAATTACACAACAATTAGTTAAACTATCCTATTTAACAAATGAAAAAACATTAGATCGTAAAATTAAAGAAATGGTTATTAGTGTCAAACTAGAAGAAAATTTATCAAAAGAAGAAATTCTTGAAGCTTATTTAAATAAAGTGCTTTTTGGTGGCCGAATTTATGGTGTAGAAAAAGCGAGTCAATATTATTTTAATAAGTCTGTTAGCGAAATTAACTTTGAAGAGGCAGCATTACTTGCTGGTATGGTTCAAAGTCCAAATCGGTTCAATCCCTATACACAACCAGTTGTAACAAAAGCGCGACAAATCGTAGTGTTAAACGCTATGTTAAAAAATAATAAAATTACACCTGTTGAAGCTAAAATTGGTATTGATCGTCCTCTAGAAGAATTAATTATCAAACAAATAAACAACATAGAACATGAAAAGTATTATGAATATATTGATTATGTAATTTATGAATTACAAAATAAATATCAAATAAATCCACTCGTCGAAAGTTTAAAGATTTATACCTATTTAGATACAACCATTCAAGATCATATTTATAAAGTTGAGAACAGTGATCAATTTCACCCTAATGATAGAACCCAAACAGGAATCATCGTAATGGAAACTCAAACAGGGATACTCCGAGCCATTGGCGGTGGTAGAAATTATCAAGGTGCACTTTCTTTTAATTTTGCACTAGATGCTAAACGTCAACCAGGTTCGACGATTAAGCCAATCTTGGATTTCGGTCCCGCTATTGAATATCTTAATTATTCACCTGGTCAACCCTTTTTAGATGAAAAGATTTATTTTGGTACAATGGGAAGTAGATTCGTACCTGTCGAAAATTATGATCATAAATATAAGGGTTATATGACCATGCGTGATGCGATTATCGATTCACGGAATGTTACAGCGGTAAAAGCATATCGTGAAGTCGGTGAAGAAAAAGCCTATGCATTCGCTAATAACTTAGGACTAGTTGTTGATGAGCCCATTACTGAAGCACACGCTATTGGCGGATTTAGCTATGGTTTCACAGTCTTAGATATGACAGCTGCATATTCCGCATTTGGTAATCAAGGGATATACAATGAACCTACTTCGATTGACTATATAATTCAAAATAATAACAAAGTTGATTTCACTAATCATTCAGTGAAAGCTATGAAAGAATCTACAGCTTATTTAATGACTGATATCCTGCATGAAAATATGAATATAGGAACAGCCACAAGCGCGAACGTATCAGGTTTAATATTAGCAGGTAAAACTGGTCAGACCAACTATACAGACGCTACACAAGAGGCATATGGCTTTCCAAGTAATAGTGTAAGAGATTCTTGGTTTATTGGCTATTCAACCAAATACACAACAGGTGTATGGTTAGGTTACGATAAAATTGAAAAAGGTGCTTATTTAACACCTGTTCAAGCCAAAAATTCCTTAGAAATGTTTAAATCTGTCATGCAAGAAGTTCATATTAACCCAAGTGATAGTGTAGAATTTGAACGACCTGATAATATTGTTGAAGTTGAAATTGAAACAAATGTAGAACCATTATTTCTCCCTAGTGAGTATACACCGCATATGTATAAACGCAAAGAATTATTTATCGAAGGTACAGAGCCCACTTCAGTATCAAATCGTTTTAAACCACTTGATATGCCAAGTAATTTCATTGCTTATTATGATGATGAAAAAGAAACAGTTCATTTTAAATGGGATAAATTTCAATATGATTATTCTCAAGATGATTTTATCGCAATGGAACAAATTCATCGTATTGTGAAATTTTATGATTATGAAAAAGATAAATTACTCCAAGAATACAATAAACGAAAAAACGATAATTTCGTACCAACATTTATTACCGATGGTAAAATTAGAAATCTTTTTGAGTCATATTGTTCTCAAGAAAATCGTGTTGCTTCTTTATGTAATATTAACAATGTAAAAACATTTAAACAATACGTATCTTTATTAGAGGAACTTAAAAATTATGAAATAAACTCAATGTTAAATAATCGTGAAATAGATTTTTTAACAGAAGGACAGCTTGCTGAACTAAGAGGATATCGTGTATGGAATGGCTTTAGTAATGGTCTATATAGTAATTTAGGTAATATTGAATATAAAATAGTAGGATTAATAGGTATGGAAGAAAAAGTTATTTATAGTGGTCCCTACTTATCTGAGGTAAGTAAAAACTTATCACTTGAAGAATATATAAATTATGATGGCTTCTACATAATAGCTGACTACACTAAATATCGCTATTATCTTCAAAGTCAAAAAAATTTCAGTTTTAATCCATTCTTTAATTTTGATTAATACAAAAAGATAACAAGTACATATATTATTACTTGTTATCTTTTATTTTTTGATTTCATGATTAATCTTCTTTTATTAACCAATCTTATCCCATTTTCAATTTCTGTGTACATTAAATTAATATTTAGGTTACTTGAAGCATATATATTTTGATAAATTTCTTCTATTAAAGTATTTATCTCTTGATCTATATCTTTAAATCGTTCATGATTATCAAAATTTGTTAACTCTATTACTTCCTTTAATTGAACTAATTTACTCACAAGTATATTGTAACTAAAATTATCTTTGATGTAAGATAAATGAAGTAATTCATTAATCATACCTATATATTTAATTTTTACTTTATTGTTTATACTCATTTTTCTGTTTTTATTTATCAGAGTTAATAAGATGATTAATATGAATACTAAAATAAAAACAATAAAAAAATATATTTTGCTAAAAATCATTATATTTTCACCCAATTTACAAAATTCATAACTATCCCTTATAAATTATATGTTTTTAATAAATAAAAATACAATATTTAACACATTTAAAATTTATATATGAATGTAGATATAAATAAATAGAACATTAAACCAAAATTAAGATATCGTAGTATTTTACTAATAAGGATGATATTACTATAATATGTAGTAAAGATTCCTACTCTTTGAATGACTGTTCTACCATATCGTTGTATTCGATCTACTACTGCTTTTGAATTGTAAATATTATTTATTTCATATTTATGTTTGATGTGATTGTATTTTATTTTTTTAAATAAATGTTTTTTTAAGTTATTCACTGTTGGTTTGAACTTTTTAAGCATCCGATCACGTTCTTTTATTAAGAATCCTTTAGCTGTCAAACCAAATTTTAACACTTTATCAAAATAGACTTTAACTATAATTAAATACATCGCTATTACTACAGATAAATATACAATAATTGAAGCTACATTATAGTATTTAGTATAGATTAAAGTTGAATTAATTTTTGTAAAAAT
Source organism: Haloplasmataceae bacterium (assembly GCA_029240795.1). Lineage (GTDB taxonomy): Bacteria > Bacillota_I > Bacilli_A > Haloplasmatales > Haloplasmataceae > JARDZP01. The sequence continues at coordinate 63,049 of JARDZP010000001.1, forward strand.
CATACCTATATAGGGAATGACTTGTAAAAAAGAATATTGTTTTAATAAGATTAAAAGCAGCAAAGCAAGGATCACATGAGTATTAATTGTGCGATTTTTAATCTTTTCAATTCTTTTTACTGGTATATATGAAGATTGATCTAAAATTTTCTTTAATTGATTATCTATTTCCTGATAATAATCAATTTCCCATTTTTTAATGATTTGATCAACAATAGTTTTTTTAGACTTATCTTTATATAATGGATTTCTTACAATATAATCTAAAAACATTGGTTCATTAGATAACTCTTTATAATTAATTTCAATATCTTCTACATACTTTACTTCTTTACGATTTTTACTTACATAGATGAAAGGGTTAATATTATATTCTACATTATGATATGTATTTTCTAAAGTCATGTTTCTACGAGAGATGATTCGAAAATCTTGATTCTTTTTTTTATCAAGAGCTTTTTCCCGCATTATTTTTTTTAATCTAAATATATCTAATACATTCATCTAATTCAACCTTTCATTCATTTCTTTTAATAATTTATAATTTGGATAATCTAAAATATCAATAAATTTTTCTGAATTAAATAAATAATTTACAATTTCTTTCTCTACATAACCTTCATTGATTAAATATTCAAAATAGGATATTTCATTGGTATTATTAAATAAAGTAAAAATCATTTTGTTTACATCTTTATTTGTTTTAGTAAATACATCCATGTGATTTTCAACAGTTAATAATATATAATCAATATCTTCTTCATTAATCTGATTTATAATGGGTTCATCGTTAACTATTTCTAAATCAATTAAAAATAATGAAACATAAATTTGCGCTGCTTCAAAATATAATGCATCATCTTTTGTAAAATAATTAAGAAATTCCAGTGAATCCATTAATACTAAATAATACATAGGGTCATCCGCCATTTTTGCTTCAATCGAAGATTTTAAATTCTTTTCTTTGATAACTGAAAAGGTTAGTTTGTATTTGAATGAAACATTAATTAATAACTGGTCATAACTTTCAATGATATGTTTATAAACATTAATATACTCACTTTGAAACACAGCTAAGTTATTTATTTGATTTATGATTTGTTCCTTATCAGAATCTTTCGCATCAATATTATTAATATCATTTATTAAATTGTCTTTATATAAATGATAATTATTCAAAATGATTTCAAGATGATCATCATTTAATAAATCCGTATTTTCATCTATACTGATTTGATATGATGAAAATAACCAGTTTTTAAGAGTTAAATAGACTTGGGTATTTAGTTTAATTTTAGCTAATACTTCAATCGTTAATTGATCATCCGTATTTGCGGTTATATACGGATAATTGTTAATAAAACTATCGACCACTTCATCTAATGATTCTTTACTTTTAATATCATGATCATAAGCCCAAATCACGACTTGAGCATTTTGATCCATTTCTTTATGTAAATCATCATTTAACTTTTCGATTTCATCCTGATCAATTTTTACATCCTTAAAATATTTTAAATTACGAACATAGTAATTTAAAAAAGCCGGTTTAGTCTCAAAAATTTCACTTAAAATTTCATTTTCATACAAATAACTATATATCAAATAAGCATTATCTTCATTAGTTTCTAAAAAGCCTTTTACATCTGTAATTAAGGCAGAATATTTTTGTAAACTATTTAAGTCCATTATTTTTAGTGTTGCACTTACTTCATTTAACTTATCAATCGTTGGTTTTGAAGTTTCAATCATTCTACCTATTTTAGAAAACATGGGTGGATTATTTAAAATTAAATTGGTCATGTGATCCTCTTGATTTGTATAATTAAACGCATAAAATGGTAATATTAGAATTGAAACGATAATATACATTCTAATAAGTGAGAAGATCCCCCCAAATATTGAGTTGAAGCGTCCAAATATGTATTCGATTCTTTCATCTAAGACATATTTACCAAGTCGCCATAAGAAAATGGTTAGAAAGATATATACGAGAATATAAACAGCAATATGAGTAGATAAAATCGATATGGTGTTTTTATAGGGTATATTAGGTAATATCTTATATACAAAGTCAACAATATTAATATTAGTAAACAAAAACGCTGTAATTTTATCACCAAAAAAGTAAAGCACTAAAAAAGGGATAATTACTTTAAGAACTCTTAATAATTCGATTCCACCACCACGTATATAACCCGTAATAAAAATCGTGATGAATATCGCTAATAATATTAAGTCAAAATTGACAAAAACTTGCATATTTCATCCTCCATTGACAAATATTTCCTTTTCTTCGATTATAACACAGAATTTTTTTCCAATCAATTTAAAATATCAATTGTATAATTCAGGTAAATTTATTATAATTAATATAAGGGAGATGATAAAATGATATTTGACATGCACACTGATATCTTATTCGATATTGTCAACAAAAGGATGAACAATCAAAAGAATATAATTAAAGATTATCATTTACCGCAATTACTAAATGGTAATATAACAGGTGGTATTTGGACTTATTACACAGATGTAAACAAACCCTTATGTAAATTTAACCAAGCTATTGATTATATTATGGATGAAATAGAACTTGCGAGTGATTATATTCATATAGTTAAAAACAAAGAAGACATTAAACCTAATAAAGTAAATGTTCTATTAGGATTTGAAAGTCTTCAACCGATTAAAGATTTAAAACATTTAAAGAAAATGGTTGATTTAGGCTTTAGACACGCTATGCTTACTTGGAATGAAGAAAATCATTTTGCGACTGGTGTTCATGGAAGTGAAAATCGAGGTTTAACTGAACAAGGTGTTGAACTCATTGAATTTATGAATAAAAATCATATGTTAATTGACATTAGTCACGCTAATATCCATACTGCAGATGAAATATTAAAAGCCTCAACTAGCCCAGTCATCGCTTCACATTCTAATATTTATAATTTATGTCCAAACCCTCGTAATCTTCAAGATTTTCAAATTTTAAAGCTTACAGGTAATGGTGGAGCAGTAGGAATAACTGCGGTTAAGTCCTTTGTTAATCCTAAAGAGCCCACTGTAGCGAACATGGTCAATCATATCGATTATTTAAAAGAAAAAAATCTAGTCAATCATATTATGCTTGGATTAGATTTCATGGATTATTTAAATGGTCCATTCAATAATTCAAATCTCACTGATTTACCATCAGCTCAATTTACATATAATTTAATTGAAGAACTAAATAAACGTAATTATACAGAAGATGAAGTGAACAAAATAACTCATAAAAATGCTTTAAGAATCATTAATCAAGTATTATAAACTAACCCTTATATAATAATAAAATCACTATTATCATAAAATAGTGATTTTTTTTATTTTCTGTTAAAGTTAATTCTCTTTAGTAAACTTTTAAACCATAAGTTTACACCTATGTAAATTACTATATTACGTTCTTAAATTTTTCATTTTTTATGTCTTCAACTAAGCAAAATGCAGAATAGAGAGGTATACTTTTTATATTATTATTAAAACCAAAATTTTTAGTCGATATTTTAATCGAATAGGGTGTTTTTGGATTTTCTTTAATAAACTGTTCAATACTAAATGAACCGCTGTGTTTTCCAGCCTTTACATTAATTGGAATTTCTGAATTCTCTAATTGAATAACAAATTCAATCTCTGAGTCTCTCTTTCCGCGCCAATAGAATAATGGAACATCTGCACTTTGTAACTCACAAGCCACATAATTTTCTGCCTATATTCCTGAAATATCATCTCTATACAAAGGATTTAATAAATCATTAATCGGTGTATGAGTCATTTTAGAAAATAAACCCAAATCGCTTAAATACATTCTAAAAATAAATTCATCAGTATGATATGCAAGTGGTAAATTACAATTATTTAACAACTTAGATTCATAAGCAATACTAGCATTTGTAAGCCATAATAAACTTGATCCAAAATATTGCTTATTCTTACCGTTCATTACAACGTTATATTTAAAATTCTTATTTTCCTTTTGTAGTTGTTTTGTGATACTTTGATAACATGCTTTTACCTTTAATACTTCTGACTTTGAAGTATATTTATTCATGTCATATAAATAGTTTTCATAGATTTCATCAATAATAGTAACAGATTGAACAAATGATCCCGTTTCAATATACGTTTTTACGACTTCAGGCATACCACCTAAAACCATATACGTTTGATACATATTTAATGCATCTTCATGTAGTGGATTATCTAATTTATTACTACTTAGATATGACTTTCTAATGACATCAATTAAAACTTGCTTATTATTAGCAATTAGAAATTCTTCAAAATTCATTGGGAACATTTTTATAGTTTGAACTTTACCAACGGGAAACGAAATATTTTCATTACTTATTGCTACACCAAGTAGACTACCAGCACCAATTATATACATTTCTGGTCTTTGTTCATAAAAATACTTTAAGGAAGTAATTGCCGAAACGCATGCTTGAATTTCATCAAAGAATATTAAAGAGTCTTAATCTATAGTTACCATGAAATGATTTTCAATATAGGTTAAGATCTTATTAGGCTCTAATGATTCAATAAAATATTCTTTAAATTTTGGGTTACTTTCAAAATTAATGTAAATTAAATTCTTAAAATTTTTAATTCCAAAGTTCTTAATAGAATATGTCTTACCAACTTGGTGAGCGCCTAATATAAGTAATGGCTTTCTTTCTTCTTTATTTTTCCATTTTAATAATTCTTTTTCAATAAAACGGTACATACTAGCACTTCTCTTCTAATTAATTATATAATACTTTTAACTTAAATCAAAAAAAATGTAATACTAATTAATATTAAAATCAATATAAATGTAATACATTTTTCTACAAGATTCAATATAATTTGATAATTTATTAGTTTTTTAGTTACACCAGCTTTTAGTTAATTTCTAATAATATTTATTGTCAAAATTAAAAAGAAATTTTATATCTTACAATTTATATATCGTTAACTATTAAAGCTTAGTTTAATAATTTATATCAATCCACATGTTCTCAAATTATACTTTTCTCAATACAAATAGAAAGACGGTTAGAGATACTCAAATAAGAGTAAAAATCTAACCGTTTTATATTTTTTAGTCTAAAATTGAATGTCCATATAGAATAACAACTACTTCTTTAATGAATCAATAGGACATTCTCCACTGCTACTATAAGGTTTATTTTTTTCATCAAAAGTAAATATAGGTATATTTAATGTTATACCATTTTCATTAGTATTAAATAACCATCCTTTATCATATACCACATATATTTCATTATTCCTTATATCACAATATTTAAGAGATTTTAATACTATATTTAATTTTTTAATGCATCAATGTAAGTTCTCATTAAAAATGGATTATCCTGATACACCAACTCAAAAGTATAAAAGTTAGGATAATATAATGATCTTTCATAATTATTTATTGATTGTAGTTCAATTGAAAGATTATTATTTGGATAGTCAATGCTATAGGAAATGGTTTGATTATACGTATTGTAGCTTAAATCATTGTCTCTTTGCGTGTGATAATGATTAATTTTAAACCCATAATCCGTATCTTCAATTATGTTAGTAAAATTGAAAAACCCTTGGGAAAATGCTCCATCTTCATGTGTTCTTAGAATGTAAGTATCATCAAAGTCAACATCGGTAGCGATGTATGGATTATCTCGTGTAAAGTCATTTGTAAATATTTTTTGTTTAGAATCAGATAATGATTTATGATACTCAAAATACTCTTCTTTTTCAGTACGGGTTTGGTCATAGACAGAAGATCGATAATCCTTTTTGATTACATACCAATCATTTTGAGCATCTCTTTCTTCCACAGATAAAACAAGATACTCATCTTTATCGACTTTATTAACAATATAAAAATAATTATCATCACGGATGTTAACATCCATAGTATAGAGTAAATTCGTTTCTACTCCTGAATCATTATTAATAGTTTTTTTTATCTCAATAAGATAATTGCTAGAATCCTCTGTAAATAGTTCACTAATATATTGTATATCATTTTCATAACTAGAATATGAATCAACGATATCATCTTCATGGGTCACTGTATTCACAACTTTATGGTTAGAGATCAATTTATTGGTCTCATATATATTTTCAACATTCTTACGATATTCAGTTTTTTTAAATAGCTTATAATCTTGTAAATCCTCATCAAAAGTAAATCCTGAAATAATTAGGTTAATATCGTAGTATATAACTCTTTGTAACGAGTCATATTTATATTCGATTTGTGAATCATAGTAATACTTTTGGTCTACTACATGATCTTCAAACAAATCATCTTCAACCCTAAAAATTTCTTCATGCACTGAAAAAGATAATTCATTACCATTTTCAAGTTGGTTTTTCACCAGATTTTCAAGTTTTGGACATGATCCTGCAATTTGCGAGTTATAGATTAAATTACCATGGTCATCGTAGTAACTACATCCTAAAAGTGGTGGAATTTCATAGTTTTGTATGTAGAATAGTTGCAAATTACTAAACAGTACCAACCCTATAAACAGCATACCTAAAGTAACAACTTTTAAGGTTCTTGCTTTAATTGGATGTTTTTTCATAAATTTCTTACCAATGAAGTATCCATTAAAACACAATAAAAATGCGATAATTACAAAAATAACTATATGTCTTACATAAAACCAAATAGATTGAAAAAACGGTGTTAAGACGATAACAAGTAAAGCTATAATAATCATAATAAAGTTTATTAACCTTATTGTTTTTCTATCAAAACTGCTAGTTATAATGTCTTTCTTGCTTTTCATATTTTTGACAACTTTATAAGTAATAACGACGGATAATGTAAAAACAATGATCAATTGAACAAAATAATTAATCCGATAAACAATAAAATTACTTAGTATACCTATTAAGTTAAATGTTAATACAAATACCAGTCCAGTGTAAATAAATGATCTTCCTTTAAACAAAAATGATTCCTCCCTTAATATTAAATAAATTTAGTCATGATTGAATTAAGGAAGAATCAACACCTCATCACACAAAGTAATTGAAAGTTCGATTTATATGATATTTGTTTTGAAGCTTTTTTAAAATTTGAAAGTATAGGTGTTAAATTAAATGATGGTTGTATTTTAGGAAAGCTAAATGAAACTTTAATAATTAATAAGGAAGGAATATAGATAAAAAAGACTATATAAATTGGGATAAGAAGTATTATTAATCCATATATTAAGTAACTTGAATAATCTAAATAATTTATTCCATCCATTGGTGATTTTATTTGAAGAATACGGTTTGTTTGATATAAAATAAAAAATAAAAATAGGATGATATAACACAAAATATGGTAATTAATTTTTATTTTACTTCTTCTCATAATATCACCTCCAATATTTACCTTTTCTTAACAAGTTCATTATATGTTAAATATCGCAAATAATCAATTTATAATTTACAACACTTTATTTATTTAACTTTTCATTTCTATCATTTATATAACGAAAAACTAGATTATACTTCCAGTAATATTGAACAGGTGACCCTTTACTTATTTCTAATTTTAAACTCAGATCTGTTACTCATATTATTAAATTAATAAAAGGTTACCCACTTGTATAAGTTAGTAACCTAATAATATTAAATCTTTGTGTTAAACTATAGAAGTTTATTATTATTTATCTTTTTCTTGATAATATAGTTCTCCGTGCATGTGTTCAAAACCTTCAACTAGAGGATTAAATTGATAAAAGTCAATGTCTTCTCTATGTGTATAATCAAAAACCATCAATTTATAATCATTCATCTCCATGAGGTTCATCGATAGTTGAAATGAACTATACGTTTCACCATGATTAGAAATTGATCCATATTTACCATCTCGATCTTTATAAGTCCAATAATACTCTACTTTTTTACCAAAATGAGTGTCGATCATTTTTGTAGTGACTAAATGATTAACAGCTAGTAAATCAGAATTAACCTTATAATGCTTAATTTCCACATCTAATCCCGTTTCATTGTTTTCAACAAGTCTGGTATAACTAGTTAATAAATTGTTTTTATAAACGAAGGTTCCTTCCCGTTCTCGTTCGTTATAAGCTGGTGGCGCTTCACGTTTTACTCTTATTTCATCATACAAAAAACGATAGTTTATATTATGATTATTGTAGCGGTCATTATCATAACCATTTATCAAAATTTCGGGATAATTAGAAAATGTAACATTTCCTTTTCCGTAAACATCTATAACCTGATTTCCATTATCCATTTTAATTTCGGAAAGATCGATATAATATTCTGTATCACTGTTTTCTATTGGCGTTAATGAAGAAGTATACGTCACAACTTCAGGTTCTAATTCATCAAAGTCAGGTGTGTAAGAATTCTTTGTTTCCTGTGAATTGATATCGAGATTATAAGAAAAAGTTGTTTGAACACTTGTAATTAAATTGGGTGTGAAATGATTTTCAACAATTCGTTTGTATCCACTAGAATTATATAACTGTTCTTCTTCATCTTTGTAGTTTAATGTTCTTGAAGTAATAATAACTTTCTCTATAAAACCCTTAAAATAATATACATATTCAAATTCATTGTTCATTACAGATGTCTTGTAGTATTTTTTAATCCCCCAATCTTCACCAACTGATATATATTCCGTCGCTTTACCAAAAGCTTTTTCTGTAACATTAAAAGTTAAGACCTCTTTTCCATTAATAAACTTATTTTCAACATTATCTAGATTTGGACATATAAAGTCAAATTGCGATGAATATATTAAATTGTCATATTGATCATAATAAACACAGGCTCTTAATGGTGGAATTTCATACTCCTTGATGTATTTAAGTTGTACTACACTTAAACTAGATAATATCATGATTGTTACAACGGAGGTCATTAAAGTAAGAATTCCTTTTGTAAATTGAGAAAAGTTTGCTTTTTTAATTAATTTATTATAAGCGGTAACAGAACTTAAGATTAAAATATACGATAATAACATATAGACTAGTACATGTCTTACAATAAACATTGTTTTATACACGGATGGAATGATTGTATAAAAAACAAAGATTAATACTAATAGAATAATAGGTATTATATAGATAATTTTTCTTTTCATCTAAATTTTCCTTTCGTAATTTTATTTAGTTAAAATAAAATTACTTCTCAACACCTCATAACCCTATAACGTGTTTTAAAAATTGATTTAATTACTAGAAAAGTTTGAAAGTGTACATCATTTAATCTAAATTTAGTTTTGAGGTTAATATTGTTTGATTTTATTAGAAAGGAAAATTCAACATGGATAATAAGTAATCCAGGAAGATAAATAAATAAGAAAGCAAAAATTGGAATTAAAAATAAGATCAATAAATAATCCCATATAATTTTTGTGCTTAATGCTTCTCCTAGGTAACTTAAGTTAAGATTGGAAATTTTAAGGAATTGATAAATAACAAAAAAGAAGTAAACAAAAGCAATAATAAAATGAGAAAAATTAAATTTAATTTTTTTCGTTTTTTTGTTATCCATTTCTCTTACCCCTTAATCACATTTACATTCTATTATGCATAAAGTCTACCTTATTTTTCTAATATTATTATAACATGACGTCATTATTTTGTATCATAAATTCTTTTAATATCTTTATACTTGTTAAGTTAATTGCACCTTAATTAGTCAATTATTTTATTCTCGAAAATATTTTTAATTATGAAAATATTGTATATTTATAAACATAATTTCCCCCATTGCTCTTTCCATCCCATTAACCAATTAAGTTGTTTTTCAGGAAATGTATCATTTATTAATAATGGAGTTTCTTTATATAATGCTCTTGCGATTGCTAGTTTTTGATTTTGTCCACCTGATAATCCAACACCTTTTGTATAATTCATAAATAAGCTTATCTAATCCTACTTCTTTTGTTGTTTTTACAACTCTATCTAAATCGATAGTTTCACTCATAGCGATATTTTATTTAATTGTAAAGGGATACATAAATGCGGTCTGGATAACAGTAATGATAATGCTTATAAGATTAATAGTAGTCAATTTATCTGTAAATTTCTTTAATTTTCTTGATTGAGAAATAATTATATCTTGATACTTATTACTTAAAAAATCAGATCCATCATTTAACCGAATAATATTATCTACAAGAGTTAGAACTATACCAATAATCGTTACGATTAAACTTATACTCAAATAAATAATGATGATTTGTGTTACTTCAGTAAATGGCTTATTACCTATCAAAGCATTAACAACAATACCAATACCGTAAATATTAACTAATGGCATAATTGCAAGAAAGATACTTATAACTGTTATTAAAAAGTATAAGCCTTTACTAATTTTCCATGAGTGAGAAAATAAAAATCTTAAATTATTCAGTTTCCCAACTAGTTACCCTGTTTTTTAAATAGTTCAACTACACCTTCACGCATTGCATCTAAAGCTTCCTTTGGTAGCACCCCTTCAACTACTGCAGCTTCAATATGACTAATAAAATATTCAGCATATGGAAGTAGAACCGTTATCAAATGCCAATCAAGTTCACCATCAAGAATCTTACCAAATATCACTTGTTTTGATCTTTCATCTAGAGAAGGAATTAACCATTCCAGTAATTCCTCATTAATTGTATCGAATGATGCATTTTCTAGTAGTTTTTGCACACTACCATCATTTAGATACTCAGCAAGATTAATTATGTGGTTAATATCTATTCCTTCATTTTCTAATTTACTTGCAAGATTTGCGAGAACACTTGGTTTTATTAATGGTGCAATATTCAAAATATCTGTAACGTCATTAGGAATTATATTAACCTTACCTTTAGCGATGTTTTCTAAAATAATTGCTTCACCTTGAGTTGGCTCACCTGACTTGATTAATTCATCGAGTGTAATTTCAAATATATCAGAAATAAGCATTAAAATTGAAATATCAGGAAAACTATCTCCAACTTCATATTTAGAAATAGCTTGTCGAGTTAAATTCAATTGATCAGCTAATTCATTTTGTGTCATGTCCCTATCCTTACGTAACTTAGATATGTAAGCTCCAAACTTTTTTGTATTAAACATAAAACCACTCCCTTTACATTAATTTTATTATATAGTTTTAAGAAATCAAGCAAAGGTTAGTTGCTTTTATTAAATTATCTTAAAAAAACATAATTAAAAATTTTTTTTATAAACCTAAGTTAATAATAGATAGATTTTAATAAAGGGCTAAGATTCAAAAAAATGGTAATTATTTGTTTTAAATAACTTTTCTTAGTTTTTCTTTAATTGACATTATTTGAATCCTTTCATTAAGGAATTAATTTTGGACATAGTATGACAATAATATTATTAGTTTACTCCAAAGAAATACTGAAAATTGTCCATTTCCAAGTAATTGATATTTTATCATAGGTTGGATTATTGAAAAAATTAAATAGTTTCCTGCTTCACTTAACTACAATTAACTAATTTTGTTATTTTTCTAACTATTTTCGTTAAATTTAACGATTTTTCCTTTTATTTGTTGAAAAATAATTAAATATTATTTATTATTATATTATATTCAATACAAAAAACAAATTAATGAATGGAGGTTATCTTATGGGGGCTGAACTAAATAGTACTGGATTAGAAGATGAGGGCATATACGAACCATTAATTGTGTATAAAAATATTTATAAAGACTTACATCATAAAAACACAACCGAATTTTTTGATGCCCTAGTAGAAAAATCCAAAATTGATTTGCAATTAAATAAAGAAACAAATGGTCAAATAAAAAAATTTGATACTGAACGGAAAGAAATAATAAGCCGGATTAATAAAAGAACAGCAGTAAATGTTTTTTTAATTTTATTAATTGTTGCATCAGTAATTGGCATATTTTATGGAATTTCTGTCCTATCCCAGTCTGGGTATGAGATTTCTTATGTTGTTTTGATTATTATAGGAATTGGATTAATTATTTCATCTATTATCTTACTGGTGAAGCTTAGTCCTAAATTAAAAGAATTAAAGATATTAAAGACGAACTTGAATGAAAAGATTGGAAAACTAACTGAAAAGGCTTGGGAACAAATGCAGCCGCTTAATGATTTATTTACTCCAGAAATGAGCAAAGGCTTATTTAGTAAAACCATTCCGCTTATAAACTTAGACAAAATGTTTGATAGTAAACGTTTGGAGTACTTAGTCAATAAGTTTGGTTTAGACGAAGTAAAGGATATTAACCGTTCGACTCTTTATGTACAGTCTGGAGATATCAATGGTAATCCATTTTATGTTTGTAATGATATGGTACATGAATTAGGAACAAAAACATATACCGGATCTATTACAATTCATTGGACAACCACTAGCAATGTTAACGGTAAAAGTGTGACCAATCATCATTCCCAAACGCTTACTGCTAGCGTCAATAAGCCCTGTCCATACTATGGGGAAAAGCCCTATTTAGTTTATGGAAACGAAGCAGCACCAGATTTGATTTTTAGTAGACATGATTCCGATTCTGAACAATTAAATCAAAAGCAGATTGATAAATTAGTAAATCGGGACATTAAGAAGTTGAATAAGGAATCGGAAAAAAGTATTTCCAAAGGTGGCAACTATACTGTTTTAGGTAATTCAGAGTTCGAAGTATTATTTGGTGCAACTAACCGAAATAACGAGGTCCAGTTCAGGCTCCTATTTACGCCACTTGCACAAAAACAATTACTGCAGTTAATGAAAGAAAAGGAAATCGGCTTTGGTGATGATTTTGACCTTGTTAAGCACAAAATGATTAACATCATCTATCCAGAACACTTACGTGATATAAACTTAAATACAAAGGCAAATTATTTTCATGGATATGATCTCGATGAGGTGAAAAATAAATTCATATGTTATAATGACGCTTACTTTAAGCACCTCTACTTTACTTTTGCCCCGATTTTAGCAATACCGCTATATCAACAACAAAAACCTCATGAATATATCTACAAGGAGTTATACGATAGTTATGTAAGTTTCTATGAACATGAATTTGTTGCTAACAATATGAATATTAACGCATTCAAACATCCATTGTCAGTAACTCAGAATATCCTAAAAACATCCGTTGTTAAAAGTAAAGACAATTGTGACACCGTTACGGTTACAGCATTCGGTTATCAAACGGAGGAGAGGGTAGATTATATGACTAAAATGGGTGGCGATGGTCGAAGTCATACGATCCCAGTAAGATGGACGGAATATATTCCGGTATCCCAAAATACTGATATTGATATCAATATCGTTGATGAAGTAGATGAGACAACGTATAGCGATAAATTTAAACAAGTTATTGAAAACCTAAGAGATAAAGAGAATCTTGATGAAAGGGATATTTACCGAGTTGGTTTATTCTTATCATATATAACTAAGAAATAAAAAATTAGCATATTCTTATAATAAAGAGGAGGAAATTTAAATGGCAAACGAATTAGATGAAATGACTGGTCCAGTCAATCAAGAAGGACGCGATATTAATGTTATTGAAAAACAACTTCCTGCAAAGGTGGGAACTGGATCGTTAGTGTTTGAAATATTTCTTTGGGTTTTGTTTATCCTACCGGGATTAATCTTCTTATTCATGAAGATTAGCGCAAAAAACTATTTCAATGCCTTACAACAAAAAATTCAACATAACGCTTCACAAATCGATAATTACCTTGAACAAAGAGTACAAATTTTGCAAAATGTTGTCGGTATTGTTGAAAAATCAGTCGAACTAGATAAAGATGTGATGAAAACAGTGGCTCAGTTTCGTGGCGGAGTACATCCTAGTGAGGAAAACCGTAATCAAGTAGCTGGCGCTCTTGATTCAGCAATGGGTAGCATCAGAGTAGCTTTTGAGGCTTATCCAGACCTAAAGGCGCACCGCGCACTAGCCGATGCAATGCAACAAAATAGTTACCTGCAAAAAGAAATTACCGCTGCAAGGGAAGTATATAACGACACAATCTTAAAATGGAACCAGGATATCTTTGCCTGGCCAACTAAAATGATTGTTGCTTCTAAGGCAGGATACACAACTAGGATTCCGTTTAGTGCAAGCAAAGAAGTTAAGGAACAAGCAAGAACTAAATTCTTCTAAAGACCTTAATATTATGTTATATTTACAAAAAGACCCAATTCTATGAATTTGGGTCTTTTTTGTTTAAAACTTGTCATATTATAAATTTATCCTTCTGTTTCTAGTAAGATTACACTCTTATATATGTTTTTATAAGTTATGTAATTCATTTTGAATTGCAGCAAAACTCTTTTTGTAGAGGTTGCCATTTGATTAAATACATAATTTATCGATGTTGGTCAAAAAGGATAGGATTTCCGTCTGGGTCTACAATAATGAAACTTCCTGGTCCATCGGTTGAGATATCAACTTCTTCAACAAACTCTATTCCATTTTTACGAAATCTTTCTTGCAGCGCTCGAACATCCTCAAACTGATTGATTTCTTCTGAATTACTATTCCAACCGGGATTGAACGTTAAGCTATTTTTCTCAAACATCCCCTGAAACAAGCCAATGATACAATCACCATTTTTGATGATTATCCAGTTTTGTTCTATAATTCCTCCGAAAGGAGTGAATCCTAGTTTTTGATAAAAGGCAACAGATGCCTTAATATCTTTAACCGTTAAACTAATCGAAAATGCGCCAAGGTTCATAATAATACCTCATTTCTAAATTTTTTATTTATCTTTTTCACGCCTTTATTTTGTGTCTTCAAATAAAGAATTTATGGTTTTTTTGTATTGAACTTTACTAAACACATATTCAAGATATTGAGGGCTTTCCATATTTTCCAAAGCCATATTGATATTTAAGCTTTCCGCTTTATTGTCACAAATTTCGTTTATTATTTGAGTATTATCTACGAATAATAGTTGAACCCGTTTTTATTAACTAATGTTTTTATTATATAATTACTAAATCTCCTTAAAATTTTCGTCCGCATTACGAAATGAGGAGCATTATTTTAGTAAAGATTTTAACTATATTTTTATAAAAACATAAATATAATAAAATAAAACGTTCTTTTCAACTTAAGTGTTGATGAACCTATGCAAAAATCCCATATCTATATTCATAATACGCATCTTTTAAGGAAATTGGTAATTCAAATTTCAA
>JARDZP010000021.1 GCA_029240795.1 Haloplasmataceae bacterium
AATTTGAATTACCAATTTCCTTAAAAGATGCGTATTATGAATATAGATATGGGATTTTTGCATAGGTTCATCAACACTTAAGTTGAAAAGAACGAAAAAGAACAACTTATACATTAATTTCTATTTTTAATCATTATTTACCTAATATCTAAATAGAATATGTATTAAGAAATTGAATTTTATGATACAATATATGGTAAATTATAGATTTAAGAGTAGATAAAGGAGGAATAATTATGTCTAACTCGACAAAGGAATTACCAAAAAGAGAAGAGGTTTCCATTGAAAAAACTTGGAAACTTGAAGATATTTTTTCATCAGATGAACTTTGGAAAGAGGAATTTAACAAATTACAAGCTGATATTCCAAATGTTAAAGAATATAAAGGGAAATTATCTGAATCTGCAGATATGCTTTATAATTTGCTTAAACTAGAAGATGAACTTTCGCTTCGTTTAGGAAAATTATATGTCTACGCACATATGCGTTATGATCAAGATACAACAAATTCATTTTATCAAGCTATGAATTCTCAAGCACAAAATGTGATTACATTAGCATCAAGTTCAATGAGTTTTCTTGTTCCTGAGATTCTTGCGATGGAAGAAGGATTAATTGAAACTTTCCTTAATGATAAAGCAGAATTAAAATTATACAAAAAAGCTTTAAATGATATTACACGTGTGCGTCCACATGTATTAAGTGAAAAAGAAGAAAACATATTAGCTGAAGCATCTGAACCACTTTCTACTGCTTCAGAAACTTTTGGTATGCTTAATAATGCAGATTTAACATTTCCATCTATAAAGAATGAATCGGGAGAAGAAGTAAATCTTACACACGGTCGTTATATTCGATTTATGGAATCAAAAGACAGAAGAGTTCGTGAAGATGCATTTAAAGCATTGTATAATACATATGGTAATTTTAAAAATACATTTTCTTCAACACTATTCGGCACTATTAAAACGCATAATTTTGTCGCCAAAATTCGTAACTATAAATCAGCAAGAGGTGCCGCATTAAATCAAAATAATATTCCTGAAACAGTATATGATAATTTAGTGGAAGCAGTAAATGAAAAATTACCTCTTCTTCATCGTTATACAGAATTACGTAAAAAGGTGTTAAAATTAGATGAATTACACATGTTTGATATCTATACACCACTAGTTAAAGACGTTGAAATGAATATAACTTATGAAGAAGCAAAAGATCTTGTCCTAAAAGGATTAGCACCACTTGGAGAAGAATACGGTAAAATTCTTTTAGAGGGTTTAAATAATCGTTGGATCGATGTTGAAGAAAACAAAGGCAAACGCAGCGGAGCTTATTCATCTGGATCTTATGGAACAAATCCATATGTATTGTTGAATTGGAATGATAGTTTAGATAACACCTTTACATTAGCACACGAACTGGGACATTCATTACATAGTTATTATACAAGAGAGTATCAACCCTATCGTTATGGAGATTATTCTATTTTCGTAGCTGAAGTAGCATCAACATGTAATGAAGCATTATTAAATGATTATTTACTTAAAAACTTAAAAAATGAAAAAGAAAAATTATATATTTTAAATCACTTCTTAGAAGGATTTCGTGGTACTGTATTTCGTCAAACAATGTTTGCAGAATTTGAACATGAAATACATGTCAATGCACAAAATGGAGTTGCCTTGACCGCTGACCAATTAACAGAATTTTATTATAATCTTAATAAAAAATATTATGGAGATGCCGTAGTATCTGACAAAGAAATTGGTTTAGAATGGGCGAGAATTCCTCACTTCTACTACAATTATTATGTATATCAATATGCGACTGGTTATTCAGCAGCAACTAGTCTAGCTAATCAAATTTTAACTGAAGGCGATAGTGCAGTAGAACGTTATAAAAACTTCTTAAAAGCTGGAAGTAGTGACTATCCAATCGAAGTATTGATAAAAGCTGGTGTTGACATGACTTCTAAACAACCAATAAAAGAAGCATTAGCTGTATTTGAAGAAAAATTAAATGAATTTGAAAAATTATTGCTTAATCAATAAATTTTTCATATAAATAAGCACCCACTTAAGAATATTGTTCGGAAAAAATGGTGGAAATTCTATAAAAATAATAGTCATAACAATTTGTAATTTGTTATGACTATTTTTGATTTATTTGTTTCTATCCATTTGCTTTTTATAAACGAGATTTTATTCCTAATAAAAAGCGGGTAAATTAATGCGACTAACTATTTCATTTAAAAGAAATATTAGAACATAAGTTGTAATCACAATTATAATATATTTTAATAAATAAGAAAAATCTAGTTTAATTATATAAAAAGCAACTAAAGTATTAATGGATAAATGAAGGATGTAAAAAGGAAGATACTTTTGATAAATATTTAAAAATTGAATAATTAAAAGTTAAAATGCTACCCTAAGTAAAAATAGGGAAGCATTTCGTATGTCGTATATTAAATATTAGAATGAATTTAAATCTGCGTCTAACCAAGGAGCTCTAAATGCGACAGCTCTTCCAAAGCGCTCATTAAAATCTAAATTATTGATTCTTTTTTTTCTTCTTACTTCATAGTCTTCACAGACAAATTTTTCTTCGACAGATTCTGGTTCAATTAAAGGTACAATGATTTTTTGATTACCTTCAGTTGGTCTGCAGACGAATGTGATAAAACTAGTGGCTGCTAAATATCGTTTTCCTGTTAACAAATCTTCACCCATAACTTTTGCGAATACTTCCATTGATGACTGACCCACTCCAGTTACATAACTTTCAACACAGACAGAATGATCTTCATAAATTGGGTGTAAAAAGTCTAACGAATCCATTGAAGCAGTTACTACAATACCACGTGAATGACGAGTAGCAGATATAGACGCCGTATTATCAATAATACTCATTAGTTTTCCGCCAAAAAGTGTACGATGTTGATTAAGATCACTTAGCAAAACACGATGGGTTTGAATAACTTTTGTTTCTTTACATTTTTTTGTCTCTCTATTAATATCCAAATTAAAACCTCTTTTAAACTAATTCATTACTATTTTACACATATTAAGAAAATATAAAAAATAATATGCTTAATTAAATTTAATTTTATTGAATTATGGAAATAAATTTTATGATATAATTAGATATAATAGGCAAAAGGAGTATGAAATGGATATAAAAATAATAGAAAAAACAACATTTGCGGTCATTGGAAAAGTTGGCGTAGGGTTGTCAAAGGAAGGCTTTAGATGGATACCTCCATTATGGAATGATGCTAACAGTCATTTTCATGAAATCAGCAAATTGGCTAAAGTTGATCACTTAGGAAATATCGTGGGTATATGGGGAGCCATGAGCGACGTAGATGAAAAATTTGAACGATGGAATGAATCTGGCAAATATTTAGCTGGATGTGAAGTATATAATGAAGCTGTTGCTCCAAATGGTTGGGTAAAATGGATTATTCCTTCATATAAATACCTCGTTTCTAGTTGTACTCAAGAAACATATGAAGAAGTTTTTAATTATATGGTAAGTGGTTTTATACCCGACCATAAATATTCAATAGTAGGAGCAGTTCATGAATTCTATAATCCAAAAGTTACAAATGGAGAATTGAATCTTTATTTTCCAATTGAAAAATTGAAGAGTGAGGATAAATAATGAGAGAAGAAGATATAATCAAACAAACTAAAATACCAAATACGTTAGACTCAATATTACGTGATTTAAGGTTAAATGGCGTTAATGAAGGTGATCATGTATTGGTACATTCATCGTTATCAAGTATGGGGTGGGTTTGTGGCGGTCCTCAAACTGTCATAATGGCTTTATTACAAGCAGTTGGCAATAATGGTACAATTATTATGCCTGCTCAAAGTGGCGATTGGAGCGACCCTGCAAAGTGGAGTAATCCTCCAGTACCGAATGAATGGATTCAAGTTATTTATGATCATATGCCAGCATTTGATCCAAAATTGACTCCTACAAGAGGAATGGGAAGAGTTAGCGAACTTTTTCGAACTTATCCTGATACAATTCGATCAAATCATCCACATGTATCTTTTTGTGCAAATGGAAAATATGCGAAAGAAATTACAAATGAACATGTTTTAACACCACAATTTGGATTTCATTCACCACTCGGTAAAATGTATCATCTAAATGTTAAAGTTTTGTTAATAGGAGTCGACTATGATTCATGTACGAGTTTTCACCTTGCCGAAACTTTAGTTGAAAATATGCCTATGTCAGAAAAAGGAACAGCAATCACAAAGAATGGAATTCGTGTTTGGAAATGGTTTGAAGATTATGAATACGATTCAGATGATTTTACATTACTCGGAAAAGATTTTGAATTGAGTAATCATGTAAACAATTTTAAGATTGGTCATGCTGATTGTAAAATATTTGATCTGAAAATAGGTGTCGAATTCGCCGTTAATTGGCTTATGAAAAATCGATTAGGTATTAAATGATGAATACTTTTTAAAATATATTGGCTAAAGCATTTTACTTTATTAATATGAATTTACATATCATAATTACACATAATAACTATTGAATAAATTACGTAAAGGAGAACTATATGGCAATTGAAGTATATTTAAATTTTAATGGAAACTGTCGACAAGCAGTAGAGTTTTATGCTCAAGCTTTTAATACCCCAGTACAACAAATGATGACTTTTGGTGATTCACCACAAGATCCTAATTTTCAACTTCCAGAAGAAGCAAAAAATTTAATACTACATACTTTCTTAATGATTAGTGGTAGTAGAGTTATGTTTTCAGATACATTTCCTGGACAACCATTTACCGTAGGAAACAATGTTAATGTAACGGTATTAGGTAAAAATGTTGATGAATTGAAAACTTATTTTGAAAAACTTAAAGTAGGCGGAAATATTCAAATGGATTTACAAGAAACATTTTGGAGTAAATGTTACGGAATGTTAACAGATCAGTTTGGAATTTGTTGGCAAATTAGTTACGATAATGAATAAAATAATTTCAAAATAAAAGGATATATTATAAATATATCCTTTTATTAAGAGGTGTTAAATTTCACAATTTTTGAAAAAAATGCTATAATAATGTTAGTATGTGAGTCAAATGAATGCTGAACATTCCTATTAATCTAAATGGTAATTTGTAAGTCATTAGTATATAATGGGTGTGAATCCCTACAACGAAGGGAGATAACTCCAAGGTTGTCATCTACTTTTGGCAATGATGCAGTAAAGTTAAGTGAAAGAGAAGACAAAAGCATCCAGCCGAAAGTGAAACCTGAAACGATTGAGCTACGAAATATTATAAAATTCCAAGTGTTATACTACGTTGTACGCTATACCTAGAAATAGGGCTTGGCGAGTTTGATATTGTTATACTAATGGAACAGGAAAATGGTGCATAAAAACCTCAACCGTCAACAAGAGTGTATATCCCTAAAGCAAATGGAGTAAAAGACAATTTGGTATACCTTTATATGAAGATAAGATTGTGTAAGCAGTATTCGTTGATATTTTATCAATCATTTATGAAGATATAATATTTCTAAATAACTCATATGGTTTTAGACCAGGTAAAAGCCAACATCAAGCAATAACCGAATTAATAAGACTATTTCAAACAAAACAAACAATGTTGTTGATTTGGATATTAAAGGGTTCTATGATAAAAAATGGGTCAGAGAATGGCTTAGGCCAATAATTAAAATTAGTATAATAGACTATACTTATTCTTAAATATAGAATTAGAGCCGTATACGTGAATTACGCACGTACGGTTCGTACAGGGTGAGGTTCCAGTGATGGAATGAACTACTTAATAATTGAAAGGAAAATTAAAATGATTTTCAAAAGGATTAAACCAAATATATTTGATGAGTTGATCGTAGCAAAACTAAGTAAAAATAAAGCACTTTATAAAGAACTTGAAAATAAATATAAAGACAATATGTATGAAGAATTCGATATTCAAGATGATTTAGTTATTAATTCAGTTGATGAAATTGACTATATAAATATACTATTAGATAAAGGCTTAGAAGAATATGAAGATGGGATTTACGCTGGAATTGCATATAGTAATCTTTACGAATTTGATTTTTTTGATAAAAGTGTGACAGTTTCATTAAATTTATTAGATCATTATGTCTTTTTGATCGATTATAAACGTGTTTGGTTTTATAGTGATTTATTTAAAAATGCTTATTTATTTGTAAATTATGAAACTGGAGAAATTTTGAATTATATCGGACCAGATGATTTTAAAGACAAAGTGATTAAAAGATTTGATGATGATGTAGCTACCAAAGAGATATTAAAATTCGTAAATAAAAATAACTTAAATGAATTATTTTATTATATACAATCTGGACTTAACTCTTAGTTAACAAAAAAATTGGCTAGATATAGCCGATTTTTTTATATAATCTAGGTTTTTTATGAAATAATTAAGTACATTTAACATAAAATCTTTTTAGTTTTTAATATCAATTGGTAAAGAGTCCAAATATTCCTTCCTTTCTTTTATTAAAGGCTCTGTTAGTTAAGATTGTTGTTTTCTACATATTTCTTCCAAGTATACAGCTACAAAATTATGTAACATGGTTCAAATGGCTACAAAAATATGATGCATTGAATTATGCTGATAAGATTAAAGATTTTTTAGTGAATAGTAATTGCGTATTTAAAGGGACAAAGAATAATCAAGTATCAAATAGAGAATACAAAGTTTTATTCAATTAAAAAAACATCCAGTCGGATGTTTTTAAGTAATGTTCTATGCTTTTTTACCTACATAAATATACATATTTATGCTAAAAAAGTATTCGCCACTTTGATTTAACTCTAACATTTCGTTATGAAATTTATCATATTCTTCTCTTGTAATTAGTTTATCGTTTACTAAATCTTCAAAATCTTTAATCATTCCATATCCATAATTTCCTGTTTCAAGCACAGAATTAGTTATAGTATATGTAAAAATTGAACCTTCGAATTTACCTGTTTTGTTGAATTCTCCTAATAATCTTCTTCCCATCCAGGGATCAACTGAACCCATCCAATCTTGTTGATTATCAGCAAATGCAGTTACTATCTTTCGTATTAATGGTTTGTCTTTACCATTTATTATAACTGAATCCCAATCAAAATGACAAAATACAACTAAACCATCTTCTTTTAATACACGATTTACTTCATCTAAAAATATTCCTTTATCTTCAATACATTCTAATACATTTAAGGAATAAATCATATCAAAACTATAATCTTCAAATGGTATATTTTTTGAAGTATCAGCAATTAAATATTGTATATTACTAAAATCTTTTGAATTCTCAATTGCTCTATTTATGAATCGGTCTCTAATATCAATCCCATATAATTTTGCTTTACAATTAGATAATTTTGCCATGCTCCTTAAGTCTAAACCATCTTTACAACCTATGTCTAATATAGAGTTTACATTTTCGAAATTAATTAAAGAATAAATGTATTCTCTCATTTTAAGATTATCTTTTCCAAATGCCAATTTAATCCCCTTTTTCATTAAATATTATAATTATAATAGCACTTTTATTAAAATATGTAAATAACAATAAAAGAACAATTTAAAGCAACATTATTCACTAACATAGCCTTATTCAATAATGTAAATCACCTAATCCATATTATTTTGCTATTACAATTGATTTTATTACTCTATAATGGTCCATAGGCATTAAATTGAGTGGCTTCCAATCATCTAAAGAAAGTTTAAACACTTCTTCAATATTTGAATAACGTTCAAAAGATGGAAAGCATATTCTTTTATATCAGAGTATATATCGGATGCTACTACATCGATATCATTTATATTCATTATTTCAAATTCATATCTTTCCCACTGAATGCATGGAAGTAATGTCCCAACAACATCATATTAGTATCTCTACTTATATAACCCTTTTCTATTTTTGTATTGTTATAGGAATTTTAATTGAGTTATTATGACTACCGCATTCAGAACATGTTGGTAAACAATAAATCCAAAAATAATTCTTTAAATATTGATAACACTTTTTCATAAAATAAAAAAATAATTGTTATATTAATGATTTTATTCTATACTTATAAGTAAAGAACTTAAAAGAAGGCTGAAACAAGTTGTTATTGAGGTGTATGATGAGATATTATAAATTAATATATTCTGAAGAAAGAAAAAAAGAAATGGTGTGTTTCACAAAGGACAATTACGAGAATGAATATGGTATGAGCCAATATGACTTAGATAAAGGAAGACTTATCAACGATTGGAATCATCAATTTACCTTTTATTATGACTGTAAAGATGGTAATGAACCAAGTGATTATCTTGCCAATAATTTAGGGTGGTTTTTAATCTCTTCAAGATTTAAGAATCTTATTGAAAAACTTAAAATTAAGAATATTCAATTTCTCCCAGTATTAATTAAAGAAATAAATGCTGAAATTACTATTCTAAATGACTATGTAATAGTTAATATAACAAAATTAACTGATGCTTTTGACTTAGAAAACTCAAAGTATTTTGAATTAACAGCAGAGGATTCAATTAAAATTATTAGTGTTGTAAAATACGCCCTAAAATCTAACGAAATAGAAGGATTAGATATATTAAGAATTGTTGATCATATTTTTCCAATTTTTATATCATATAGATTAAAAAAAGAGATTAAAAAGAATAATTTAACAGGTATGGATTTCTTAGAGGTAAAAACTGTATAATAAATAACAAGGAAGTCATAAATCTATTATGACTTCCTTGTTTATATAATTGACTCCATTTTTGAATGTTTTAATCAAAGTTCAAAATGTATATAAATCCAAATTATTTTACTATATAAAACAACTTTAAATAATTAAAACACCTCAATTTTTAAGGTCGTTGAAAAAGTACCTATCAATTCATAGAGTTTAATATTGTTACACTTTATTATTAATTTCTGTTAATTCTATCTATTAGACTGTTGGAGAATAACGTGAGCGTCAGCTTTTAGTCATTTACTTTATGGATAAAATACCGTTTTATGTATTATTTATTTTTAATATTATCTGAATTAATTTCTTGACTCTTTATAATTGATTCATATCTTCTTTTCATTCTTTCCCATTGTATTGGAGTAAATAACAATACCAATAATATTGCTACTAAAAATGTGATACCTATTGATTTAAAAATAAAATCTAAAGATTCACCTTTTATATAAATAAGTATAAAAATGACGTTTGCAAATAACACACCAAAACTAATAATAAAATTAGTCTTATATTGGTATTTAATTCCTTTTTTATAAATTTCTATAAATTCTTTATCATTCAAAAAAAACCCTCTTTTATACTAATATTATTGAATCAGTAGGATATCTTGCTTGTATTCAGGTTTATAAACGTTGGAGCATTACTCATAAATAATTCAATATTTACTATATTATTTAATTAAACCTAAGTAGATATATTGTCATTCATTTAAATTTTATCTTTAGTATATCATGCCTATCGATTATTTTTTATATTTTTTTTCAATTCTTTTCCATTTATTTGGAGTGATTGTAAGTATAAAGAAATATTCCAAATATCAATCCAAATCCAATCACAGTAATAAGATTTTCAATTTTACTTACTAAATATTTGAATGGATTATAAAAATTATAGTTGATGTAACAAAAACACTAATCACATTACTTAAATATTGAATACCAATTCCATTTTTGTATATCTCTAAAATATTATTATCTTCTACTAAATATACCTTATCATAAACATATTTAACAAATACAATACGAGTTTAATTTTCAAATTAATGATAACATTTTCATCCTAAATTATCAATATAAACAAATTTAATCATCCTATAATATTTGTCGTTTATTTATAATACGAGTCGTGATTCCGAATATTATATGTTCTTAGTCTTTTTTTGATAATCTTAAATAAAATTTTTTATTGTTATAAGATAAATTTGCTATAAAGAAAAAATTTGATTTTATACTTACTGTGTATGAATCGTAAAAATAGAAAACTTCAAAAAAAAATTATTAGGCTTATTAATCGCAAAACAATTGAGATTTCAAAAGAGGATGGTATAAATATTTCTAATATTATAATAGTGGATCCAGCCCATTCATATAGTAGATATAATAAAAAGAAACCTGTAGATATTTTAGTTGACGAATCAAAAAGAATACTTTCGATTTACTAAGTAATAGGTGAACCTTATTAGATCAAAGCCAAGATTAGTGAAATGAAAAATAGACATGATATGAAACATGCAAATAACAGGTCTTTTCGGGTTACAAGCAGCACAACTGTGTTTGTGGTAAATTTAAAAAGGATAACATTATTAGCGAAGAAATAGAGGAGAGTCTTTTTATCGATGGAACGAAAAAGTTAGGATTTTTAATTATAAATTTCTAACTTTTTTTTAAGTACAGTATTAAGATAATGAACTTGTAATTTCTAAAAATAAACCGTAGTTTTAAACAATCATACTAATTTACAAGCTAAATGAAGAATTTTGTCAATAATTTTTTATACAGCGATCGGTAGTTATTAATAAATGTTATTATTGTTAAATAAATTGATTAAAACTTTTAAAAATGATTGATAAATGCTATAATGTAAGGGATTTAATAATGTTAGGAGAATAAAAATGGGTTTTAAAGGATTAGCACACATTGGGATATATACTAGTGATATTTGTAAGACAAAACAATTTTATATGGATTATTTTGATTTTAAATTTGTTAATGAAGTTGTTTTAGAAAAACCAAATAATATAACATTAAAAATTGCTTTTTTAGATTTAAATGGTTTAGTCCTGGAAATATTAGAAAGTTCAGATCAGTCTGTTAGTCGAAAAGGTAGTGGAGGCAGTATTGAACATTTCGCAATTCGAGTGGAACATTTAGATTTAATTGTAAATGACTTAAAAACTAAAGGTCTTGTTTTTGAAACTGAGAAACCTCTACAAAATGAAAAACTTAATGCAAAAATGATCTTTTTACGTGGAGTAAGTGAAGAAAGAATAGAATTATTTGAATATTTATAGAGGTGAAATAAATGGAGGAGAAAAAACAATTTGTTTATTTCCTAAGATTAATTCCAGAATTATTAGATGATGAAAACTGGACTGAAAAAGAAGAAGAAATAGTTAATGATCATTTTATTAAATTACAAAATTTACTTAAAGAAGGTAAATTAATTTTAGCAGGAAGAACATTAACAATGGTTCCTGATGGTTGCGGTATTGTTATTTTAGAAGTGAATAATGAAGAAGAAGCTAAAAGTATAATGGATAATGATCCAGCAGTAAAGCAAGGAATAATGACCTCGTCATTATATCCATATCGTGTAGCATTAATACGTGATTAATTGTATTGTTTTTGGAGGATATTATGAATAAATTAAAGTATGTCGTGTTATTTGTCGTTATTAGTAGTGTCTTTACATTTTTTATTATTTATTACAATAATTTGAATGCGTTTGAAAAAGTAGGATATGAAATAAAGGAAAGCAAAAAAACAATTTGTAGTTCATGTAAAAATATCGTTTCTTTAAATGATGATACATACTACAGTGTTTATAGCAATTTACAATTGGTTAAAAATAGTGGTGAAGTGATTAAGACATTTGATCAAGTTATGTCACCAAGAGTTTTATTTAAATCTAGTGATGAAAATGGCGTTGTCATTTATTATAAAAATAAAGAAGATAATAATTATTATGTTAGTAATTTTAATAATAAAGGCGAACAAAGTGAAATGAATGGACCCTATAAAAACATCGTAAGTGATACAAAAAGTATTAAAAACAACTTTTATTTAATGACTACTCCATCTGACCTTCAACATGTGGTAAAGTTTGATGATCAGGGTAAGGAAATCTTTAACGTCGGTCCATTTTACTCAGCAACAATCTTGCATGAAAATCAAGATGGTGTTTATATAAAGACATATGATAATATTACTAAAAAATATAACATCACAAACTATAAACTGAATCAAGAAGTAAACTGGGACATTGAATCAAGTAATTTCTATAACTTGGCGACATTTGAAAATGAATTTGTTTATTATACTTTTGAAACAGATCATAAATATGTTTATAAACTAAACTTTGATGGTACATTTATTAAAGCAGGACCGTATGATAACAAATATGATAATAATAAACTTTTTAAAACGAGTGATGATCAATACATCATACCGAATACTATAAATAGTAAAAAAGTAATCACAATCTTTGATAAAGATTTAAATGTGATAAAAAATATTGAAGGTTATAATTATTCTAATATAACCAAATCTTTAGATAGTGACGATTTTATTTTAACAAATTCAAATGGGAGTGAACTATCGATGGTTAAATTAGATCAAGATGGCAACGAGGTCTTTTCTAAATTAATCAATAGTCCATTTAATATAAAATTATTTAGTTCAGATGAAGTTATCTATTCGGTTAAAATTAATAATGTAGAGTTAAATGTCTATTTAGACCAACAAGGCAATAAAAAATGGGAAACAAATGATATTTTTTATGGAACTTTAAATAAAGTGAATAATACTTATAATTATTTAGCTAAATTGGATACATTTTATACATATAAAAATGTAGATGAAAATGGGAAAGAAATACTTACAATTGGACCTGCAAATCTAATCAATAGAATAGCTTATTTTACTAATGGTGATTTATTATATTATTATAAATCCGTGAGTACTGATGAAACAAAAGTATTGATTATTAATAGTAAAGGTAAAACTATCTTAGAAAATATTTTATCTTCGTCAGAAAATCTTCCAGATAGAATGATTATTTACGTTGGAGATGAAGAAATTCATATTAATCGTGAATTTATGTATTAAAATAAATAAACCAGTCATTAGATTGACTGGTTTATTTTTGTTTTAAAGAAACTTTTAATTTTGAGAAATTGAATAATCTGCATAATTGCAGCACCTAATGCAGATGAATTTTCTTTAATAGTGCTGAATTCAATTATTGTATTACTATTAATTTTATTGAAATCTGATTGTAACATTTTACTTAATATTTCAGAGTAAACTTCACTCTCAATAATAATTTTATCTGAATTAAATAACTGAATTAAATTATTTAAACCAACAGTAAGATAATTTGTAAATATTTTTACTTTTTTAATTATTTCAATATCATTTTGTTCTAATAATGTCTTAATATCGTCAAAAGATATTTTTGTTTTTTTTACTGTACTAATTGAATCAAGTAGAGCAGGTATAGAAGCATATTGTTCTAAACAACCTTTATTACCACAGTTACAGTTTCTACCATTTATTTCTATAATGGTATGACCAAATTCACCAGCTAAACCATTACTCCCACTATATAAATTGTTGTTAAAAATAATTCCTAGACCCAATCCTGAAAGGATTGTTAAGTACAAAAAATTTTCAGTTAGATTTGGATTATAAGACCGTTCAGCGATTGCACCTAAATTAGCGTTATTTTCAATGCTTATGGGTAGTGTAGGATACACTTTTAGTAGATCATTATATAAATTATACTTTGGTAGTTGTTTATTAAATTGAATGAATTGATTATTAATTACTAATCCATGAACACTTATACCCACACCCACTAAACCATATACAGTTTTATTAGTAATAAATTGATTAATTACTTGAATTAATTTAGAAAACATTTCCTGATAATGATTCAATTCATAGTGAGCGTTTGATTTTTCAATGATGTCACCATTCAAATTAAGCAAATAACTTGTAATGGTATCTTTTGTGATGTCAATTCCTAATCCGTAACCTGCTTTTTTATTCATTGATAAAAGAATAGGTCTTCGACCACCAGTTGAGATATCAAATTCTGTTTCAATCACAAGTTTTTGTGATAATAACTGATTGATATGCGACGATATGGTAGCTTTATTTAACTTTACCTTTTTAGCTAAATCAGCTCTTGATATTAAATTGTGTTTAATAATCTCTTCTAAAATTTTTCCGCGATTATCTTCGATCATGCTTATCACCTTTAATTTATTTTATAGAATATTTTCATAAAAATCAATAAAAATATTGATAACGGTTACTAAATAATTTATAATTAGGGTAACTTAATTTAATAGATAAACAAAGTTTGGAGTGGTGATATGTCATTTTTACTTTCTGGTTTTGCTGATGAGATTGATGAAAACTTTATGATTCAATTAAAATCAGTTAAACAACTTAAGATGGATTACATTGAAATTAGAGGTGTAGATGGAAGAAATATTTCTACATATAGTTTATATGAGATGATTAAGATTAAAGAAACATTAGATGAAAATGAAATTAAAGTATCTGCAATGGGCACACCCATTGGAAAAGTATTTTTGGATGATGATTTCGATGCTCATTTTGAGATGTTTAAAAAATTAATTGAAGCTGCTCATATCTTAAATACAAAATATATTAGAATTTTTAGTTTCTTTATTCATAAAAATGAAAATGCTGATGATTTTAGTGATGAAATCATTAAAAGATTAAAAATGTTAGTAGAGTATGCTAAAGAGCATGATATTATATTGTTACATGAAAATGAAAAAGATATTTATGGTGATTTACCAAGACGCGTATTAAAATTAGTTGAAACAATAAACGATGATCACTTTAGATTAATTTTCGATTTTGCGAATTACATCCAATGTGGTGTGAATACACTTGAAGCATATGAAATGTTAAAAGATTACATTGTTTACTTTCATATTAAGGATGCTTTAAAAGATGGTACCGTTGTACCAGCAGGAAATGGTGATGGTAATATCAAAAAGATCCTTCAAATGGCTTTTAATTCAGGCTTTAAAGGATTCACATCATTAGAACCACATCTAGGACTATTCAAAGGATTACAAGATTTAGAACTAAATATTGAAATTAATGACTTCGAAGAAAATGGTTTTAAAAAATTCAAATTAGCATATTTTGAATTTGATAAAATAAAAAATGAGATTATAAAGGAGAAGAAAATGGTTAGATTTGGTATTGTTGGAATTGGTCACATGGGTGGTACTCATGCTGAAAATATTAATCAAGGCAAAATCACTGATGGAAAATTAGTTGCTGTATGTGATATAGATCCTAAAAGATTAAAATGGGCTGAAGAAAAACTAAATAGTTCAGTAAAAAAGTATTCTGATTATGATGAAATGATTAAGGATGAAGAAATAGATGCTATTATTATCGCAACACCACATTATTTTCATCCACCAATGGCAATAAAAGCTTTAAATAATGGTTTTCATACTTTAATTGAAAAACCAGCAGGAGTATATACAAAACAAGTTCGTGAAATGAATGAAGTAGCAAAACTTCATCCTGAATTAGTGTTTGGACTTATGTTAAATCAAAGAACTAATCCAGTTTATCAAAAAGCACGTGAAATTGTAACTAGTGGTATACTTGGTGAAATTAAACGGACAAATTGGATTATTACCGATTGGTATCGCCCTCAAGCTTATTATAATCAAGGTGGATGGCGTGCTACTTGGGAAGGAGAAGGTGGAGGAGTTTTAGCAAATCAAGATCCACACCAACTTGACTTATGGCAATGGATTTGTGGTATGCCCAAAAAAATGACTGCTTTCTGTTATTTTGGTAGAAATCGTGACATTGAAGTAGAAAATGATGTGACTGCAGTTTGTGAATATGAGAACGGAGCAACAGGTGTCTTTGTTACTTCAACTCATGATTATCCAGGAACTAACCGCTTTGAAATTTCTGGTGATAATGGTCAACTCATCATTGAAAATGGGAAGTTAGTTTTTAAAAAGAATAAAGTAAGTGAATCAGCGTTCAATAAATCGAATAAAGAACCATGGTCGACTCCTGGTTTTGAAACTATTGAATATAATATCGCTAATGCTTGGGGTAACCAACATAATGAAATATTAATTAACTTTGTATCTGCAATTTTAAATGGCACAGAACTATTAGCTCCAGGATTTGAAGGAATTAAAGGATTAACTATTGCGAACGCGATGTTACTTTCAACTTTTGTTAATCAAACAATCGATTTAAATCATTTAGATGAAGAGTTATTTTATAATGAACTCCAAAAACGCATTAAAAAATAGGTGAATAATATAATGAAAAATATTAAAGTTGGTGTAATTGGTTGTGGAATAATATCTAACATCCATTTAGACGCTATTAAGAAAAATAAAAATGCAAAACTAATAGTAGTATGTGACAAAATCATAGAACGAGCAAAAATTGCTGCTAATAAGTATCAATGTGAATATACAGATCAGGTATCTGATTTATTAAGTCTTGATCTTGATGTCATTCACATTTTAACACCGCATTATACTCATTATGAAATTGCGAAAGTAGTATTAGAATCAGGTAAAAATTGTCTATTAGAAAAGCCGATGACAATTAATACTCAGGATGCTTTAGACTTAATTAAAATATCCGATGGTAATAAAAACCAAAAATTAGGGATTGTATTTCAAAATCGTTTAAATACGACATCGCAAGAAATTAAAAATATCATAGATAATAAAACCTATGGTGCTTTAAAAGGCATTAAAGCGAGTGTCACTTGGTTAAGAGATAAAGATTATTATTCTCATGACGATTGGCGTGGTAAATGGGCAACAGAAGGTGGCGGAGTATTAATTAATCAAGCCATACATACCTTGGATTTAATTCAATGGTTTGGCGGCGAAATCGATACCATTTCAGGATCATACGGAACTTATGTTTTAAATGATTACATTGAAGTAGAAGATACAGCAACTATGATTATTAACTTTAAAAATAATAGTAGAGGATTGTTATTTGCGACAAATAATCATGCGACAAATTCACCAATCGAAATAGAATTGGTATTTGAACAAGGCGTTTTAACCCTTAGTGATTCAAAGTTGTACATGAAACTTAATAATCAATTAAAACTTCTATGTGAGGATAATAGTGGAACAGGCTCTAAAGCCTACTGGGGTCTAGGGCATGAAATGTTAATAAATAATTTTTATGATAGTATAATAAATAATGAAAATAAATATATAAATGCTCGTGAAGCTGCCCAAACAATTGAAATATTGGAAAAATTTTATAAATATGCAAATCAAAATTTAAAAATAAAAATTGAGAATACGAAGGAGTGGTCAGTATGAAAATTGCTTTACAAATGTATACATTACGTGAATATATGAAGTCCGATGAACAAATTGTAGAAACATTAAAAAGAGTTAAAGAATTAGGTTATGATGCAATTCAAGTATCAGGTATGGGTGCTTTTACAAAAGAGAAAGTGACACTGATTAAAAAAGAATGTGAAGCAAACAACTTAGTTATTTGTGCTACCCATACAGGTCTTGGTAATTTACAAAATGAATTTGACTGGATAGTTGAATACCATAAATTATGGAATTGTAAATATGTAGGTGTTGGAATGATGCCTAAAGAATACATGGAATCAGAAGCGAAACTCATAGAATTCGCTCATATAATGAATGGGTTTGGTGAAAGATTAGCGAGAGCTGGAATTGTCTTAGTTTATCATAATCATGCTTTTGAATATCGTAACTATAATGGGAAATTAGGTATGGAAATACTTTACCAACATTTTAATCAAAATGTTCAATTCGAAATTGATACATTTTGGGTTCAAAAAGGTGGAAGTAATCCAGTAAATTGGATTAATAAGGTCGTTGGTAAAATGGACGTAGTTCATTTTAAAGATATGGGAATAAGAAATTGGGATGAACAATATATGGCAGAAGTGGGAAGCGGAAACTTAAATTGGGATGAAATAATCAAGGCTTGTTTAAATAATAAGGTTTTATGGGCTTGTGTTGAACAAGACGATACTCAAGGTAGAGATCCTTTTGAGTGTGCTAAAACGAGTTTAGAATTTTTAATAAGTAAGGGATTTTAAGATGTTTATTAATGAAGATTCTTTATTAAGCAATGAATCTGCAAAAATACTTTATCATAATTACGCAAAAAACATGCCAATCGCAGACTACCATTGTCATTTGAGTCCTAAAGAAATTTATGAAAACAAAAAATTTAAAAGTATAACGGAAGCTTGGCTAGGTGGCGATCATTATAAATGGCGCGCCATGCGAAGTAATGGAATTGAAGAAAAGTATATTACTGGTGACGCAACTGACTACGATAAGTTTCTGGCTTGGTGTCAAACAGTACCAAAGTTAATTGGTAATCCACTCTATTGCTGGACTCATTTAGAACTAAAGATGTACTTTAATGTGAATGAGGTAATAAGTGAAAAAACCGCAAAATTAATTTGGGATAAATGTAACAAAGTTATTAATAGTGATTGTTTTAGTGCTAGGTATTTAATTGAAAGTTCAAAAGTTCAATTAATAGGCACTACTGATGATCCTCTTGATGATTTAAAATATCATCAATTAATCGCTAGTGACAAGACTTTCAATGTTAAAGTATTACCAAGTTTTAGACCTGATAAAGCCGTTGATATCGATAAAGCAACATTTATGGACTATTTAGTTAAGTTAGGACATGTTGTTGGATATAAACTTGATTCTGTAGAAAAAATAGTATCAGCATTAACAGAAAGAATAACATATTTTAATCAAAATGGTTGTAAGTTATCAGATCATGGTTTAGATTATATGCCTTATGGAGATGCTAATTTAATTGAAGTTGAGAGTATCTTAACTAAAAAATTAAATGGAGAAACCATAACCTTTGAAGAAGTAAATAAATATAAAACAGTTGTACTAGTAGAACTTGGAAAGAAATATAATGAGTATAATTGGGTTATGCAACTACATATTGGCGCTATGCGTAACAATAACACCAAAATGTTTAACTTAATTGGTCCAGATACAGGATTTGATTCAATTAATGATTATCCTGTCGCAAATCAAGTTTCTAAATTTTTAAATAAACTAGAATTTACAGACCAATTACCTAAAACAATACTTTATACATTAAATCCACGTGATAATTATGTATTAGCTTCAATGGTTGGTAATTTTATGACTAGTGGAATTCCAGGTAAAATACAGTTTGGATCTGGTTGGTGGTATAATGACCAAAAGAGTGGTATGCTAGACCAAATGATTACATTAGCAAGTGTAGGTTTATTAAGTAATTTTGTTGGTATGCTTACTGATTCACGTAGCTTTTTATCATATGCTCGTCATGATTATTTCCGTAGAATTTTGTGCAACCTAATAGGTACTTGGGTAGAAGATGGGGAAGTACCTAATGATTTAGAATTACTAGGAAATATGGTTCAAGATATATCATTCAATAATGCATGTAATTTTATCTTAAAATTATAATTGAAAAAGTTCTATATAAAGTAACTTTATATAGAACTTTTTATTTAGCATATTTCAATCAAATTTATTTTTCTTTTTTGTTAATAAGTGATATGATAATGGAGTAATAATATTATTAAGAATAATAAAATGAGGTGTTATCTTGCTTAGTAAAGAAAAATTAAACCGTTTAAATATGTTAGCTAAAAAATCAAAAGATGGTGGATTAACGGATTTAGAAAAAATAGAGCAAAAAAAATTACGGGAAGAATATTTACATAACTTTCGTAATCAAGTAAAACAACATCTAGATTCAATCACAATTGTAGATGAAGACACTGAGATTGATTTAAATAAAGATTTAACTAATAAAAAAATAATGTAAATCTACATGAAACCACAATGAGTGGTTTCTTTTTTTAATATTAACAGCGTGCCCTACACCTAAAAATATATGTTGAATGTTGAAATAGGAAAAGCAGGTGTTACATGTATTTGTTAAATCCATAAAATCTGTGATTTATAATATGGAGAAAAAGTTGAATCCCTATCTTTTTTTATATTATTTACTTATCTTTCTCTTATTTCTCATGAAACAAAAAAATACATACCTATTTAGCATGCATTTTAAAGTTACATATATTTAACACTTTACGTTCTATTATTTTTATATATTTTTCTTGTTATTATAATTGTGAAAATGGATAAAAGTATAGTGGGGATCGTTATTAAGATATCAATCACATAAGGATTATTCGTAAATTCTTCAATCGGAACTGGTGGATTAGGATAATAATTATTAATTAAATAGTAATTT
Organism: Haloplasmataceae bacterium; assembly: GCA_029240795.1. Lineage (GTDB taxonomy): Bacteria > Bacillota_I > Bacilli_A > Haloplasmatales > Haloplasmataceae > JARDZP01. Next base: position 20,137 of record JARDZP010000021.1, read on the forward strand.
TGAATTTCATTTTCACGTAAATCTAGTGAATTTCTATCTTGAAATGCTCCAGCTTCAATTATAGGTATTAACACACTGATGTCACTAATACCTGTATTACGCAAATTTAAGCGATTTAATTTTTGAAAATTAGCTAATAAATTAATTTTATTTCCTAAATAAACATTACTTAAGTTTAAATCTTCGATTGTATTTAGATTACTTAAAGTATCTAGGGATGATAAATAGATATTAGATCCCAAATTTAGAGTTTGAATGCTTTTTAAATTTTGAATTGGTTTTAAATCAGTAATATTATTATTGCTTAAATCTAAATGGGTTAGATTTATCGCATACTGTAAACCTTCAATATTACTAATGTTCATATTGCTTAAATCAAGTTCTTTAATAAATAACATATTTCTTACTGTGATTTCATCTTTATTTAATAATGTACTTAAAGACCTTTTAAGATTAGGATCATAGAAGTCAATCACATAATCCATATCTTCTATAAATATAGCTCGTAAAATAATATCGTTAGTTAGATTTACTTTCAACGTGCTACTTGTATTATTTGTTCCTTCCCAACTAATAAATTTATAACCGGGATTTGGGACAGCGGTGATGGTTATTTCATTATTCTTATAATATTTACCTGTAAAGTAAAGATCATTTTCTAAACCAGGATAATCACTTGTGATATCAATTGAATTGATTCGAATATGACCCATATTATCTTCATCGGATTCATTAGTTTTTAAGGTTACTTGTGCAGTACCCGCTAATTTGAAGAAATCATTAATGTGATTATACAAAAAGTTTGGACGATTATTTCCAAAATCAATTAATATATTATTGATAATAAATGGTGTGTTCCATCTTTTATAGTGATCGAATAAATCATTCTTTACTTCCTTATAAATAGAGTTAATAAGATCTTCAACACGCTCGGGTTGAAAAGAAGTATTTAATTGATCGGCAAATGTATTGATAAATTGCTTTTTAAATTCAGGATTATTAAGCAATTTGCGAAATAAAGTCGTAGACCATGCGGGATTAGGCCAGTTATTGTGATATGCCTGAGTTGCAAATGGTAATGTCTCATGATTATAGCTGCTTGTTACATTACCAAAACCAAAATCAGTATCAAATAACATAAAGCGCCATTTACCATCATGACCATACTCTGTATTATTAACATCAGTCGTTCTTTTCCGCCAAAAGCGTACATTATTACCCGGCCAATCGGTATTAGCAAAATAAATATTAGCTACATTATATTCAATAAAATTTTGAATATCTAATTTTGATTTTACATAATTATAATTATTTGTATTTTTCATATCTCTAGTAAGCACATAATCACGTAGGTTATACATATCATTAGCATCATTTGGATAACCTACCTCAACATCACCATAGTTTGAGATAATCACCGCAGAATTTTCATCTATGTCGTAATGGGATTTAAGATAAAATTCATCATATCGTTCCCTAATATTGGTAATTCCCCAGTATTCACCATTAATAAATTGAATAGCAGGGCGGTAGGACTGAGTGTCAAAGCTTAAATGGGAAACTAAACTTTGCATTAATGCATCTGAATAAAATTGTGTATCGGCTAAATTTCCGCCATTTCGTAAAATAAGACGTTTAAAATCGGTAATCGGCGTAGTTTGATTAGCTTTTTTATTTAAATCAGGAAAGATATCGTAATAAATTGAATTAGAATCATCATATTCATTTCTTGCGTAGATTCGTAGCGACTTTCTAGCAAATGCCCTACTATATGCACCTTGAATGCTTATACCGACATCTTGGGTAAAGCCTAATGTACCATCAGTCTCAAAAAAAGAAATATTGGCTAACTTTTCCCATTCATTACTTCGCTGATTATAATTAGCAGGAGTTGATCCATCAGGCGTTGTGTAAAGATTATTTACTTTCCAATTATTATAAATTTTACCGGGAACATAGATACCCCCATTATAACCAAACAAATCATCTTCATTAGCTGTTATCGATACAATAGGCAAATTAAAATAACTTTTAATTTTAGGATGGACAAAATATGTATTTGTGATTGTTTCTGAACAATAACCATCATTTGTACATTCTATTGCTTTTACGATATTTGTTTTAAAAACTTTAGTTGCTGGTTTTAAATAATTATTATCAAAAGTTGGATTAATCATAGATATTGAATTAGAATCATCAGATTTATTATAAATATTGATAGGTTGATTATATTTTAATGTTTGATATCGTCGTTGTTCTAATTGTCCATATGGGTAAGTTTGTTTAATATAATAAGTTGTTCCGTTTATGTTATCTTTTCTTGGTTCCGAACCATCAAGTGTGTAATATATTGTACTATTCTTATTATTACTGTTTAACTCTAAGTTAAACTCTGTTGTATAAAAGCCACTTTCATGTGATACGCTGGGTGGTAAAATGGTATCAATCTTGTCTGGACTTCGTTCTGATATATTATTCCAGTAGGGTATAAAAGCACTTTTAGCATTATTTAATCCCGGATTATCAATAATATCGATACTAGAGCCTACTTGTTGTAAGGCTCCTTTTTGCATTAAACCAATTATTACCGAAAAATCATAGATGTTAGTATTTCTTACATTCAACTGATTTAATTTTGTTAAATTTTTAAGATATATGACCTCATCACCAATATCAACATTACGCATGATTAATTCTTCTAAATTATAAAGATTATTTATGGGTTTAATTGAATCAATAGGATTAGAATGTAGATTTAATTTTTCTAATAATAATAAGTTTCTTAAAAAGGTGATGTTATTAACTCCTGTTTCACGTAAATTAAGATCTTTTAAATAAATTAAATTACCTAATACACTCGTACTATTTAAATCTAAGTCATTCTTACTTAAATTAAGGTCTTCTAAATAAATTAGTTCTTCAATTCCTCTTAAATCGGATATATCTTTGTTACTTAAATCAAGTTGAGTAATATTTAAAACATCTGACTTTGTTAGTGCACCTGTATTTTTATTTAGTACTTCTCTAATTGCAGATTCTAAATTATTATCATAAAATTTAATGCTTAAATTAATTTCATAATTCGCACTAGAATTGATTGATAAAAATAAAAATAAAATTATCGTTAAAAGTAGAATACTCATTTTCTTCATTTTATCACCCTAAATACCTTCTATCTAATTGATTTTAACATAGAAAGCGTTTTAGTTCAATTTGTCTTTCAAATAATATATGTAAATTTTAACATTTACTTGGAAAAATGTGGGTTATTTTTTATTTATAATTTATATATATCTTAATTTAATATATAAATTCTTTTTACAGAGTTTTTATATCTGAATGATAATTCTTTAGATAAGCAAATAATAAATAGTGAATTTAATATTAAATTTTTAGTACCTAATAATTGGCTTTTGTCCAAAAGTATAGCACTCACTAATAATGTTAAAGATATTATTGATTCTATATCCATATTAGGAATTTAGAGTCATAGCATCTACAAATGAATTAACTTAAGTATAGGTTTTTTACTGGTACATTCAAAAAATCTTAATAAATGAAAATAAAAAAAATTAGTATCACAGTTATTTGATACTAAAATAGTTAATTTTTATTATTATCAAAGAAATGAATGAATGTAATATGATTAATCCCAAAAAAGTATACTTAAAAGAAATCTATTTAATGTATAGTTGTTGAGTTATTTAAGTATTTAAGCAGTTTTATTATTTAATTGATTCCAGAATAAGCTTTTCCCAATGGTCTAGAATTCCATCTTAAAGAATAATTCAAATGTTTCTTTAAAGTTATCTCTATAAAACATATTAAGGAGGCTGAAAGAACAATATACATTATTCTTTTGCTAATAACTTCATTAGTTGTATTTCCAGATAACGATGCGACTTAACTTTTATGTAGGTTAATATTAAATGTATATCATTGTTCATTTGATATTTAGATTTAATAGTATTTTAAGCTCAATAATAAGCTATCAACCCTAATTGATTCTTCAATATTAATCCTCCCCATAATAACAGTAATACGAAAATGATTAACGAAATTTCAAGGGGAGACAAAAAAACATTAAAACAAGGTGAATTTTTAGAAATATCTAGATATTTCTAAATTCATATAAAACAAATTTGAAAGTACGATAAAAGTAATGAGGTGAAATGATGAAAGCAGTAACCTATCAAGGTATAAAAAATGTTATGGTTAAAGAAGTACGTGATCCGAAAATTGAAAAAGATGATGATATTATTTTAAAAGTAACATCAACCGCAATTTGTGGTTCTGATTTACACATTATCCATGGGATGATTCCTAGTATGCAAAAAGATTATATCATCGGTCATGAAACAATGGGGATTGTTGAAGAAATCGGTAGTAAAGTATCAAAAATTAAAAAAGGAGACCGTGTAGTTGTCCCATTTCCGGTAGCATGTGGTCATTGCTTCCACTGTGAAAAAGAAGAATTTAGTCAATGTGATAACTCTAATCCTAATGGTGAAGTAGGTGGATTGTTTGGATATAGTGATCTTTTTGGTGGATATGCAGGTGGACAAGCTGAATATTTAAGGGTTCCATTTGCTAATGTAGGACCACATAAGGTTCCAGAAGATTTAAGCGATGAACAAGTTTTGTTTTTAACGGATATATTACCAACTTCTTATTGGGGAGTTGAACAAGCAAATGTAAAGCCTGGTGATACAGTCGTAGTTCTTGGTTGTGGTCCGGTTGGATTATTAACGATTAAATGGGCATCCATATTTGGCGCTAAACGGATTATCGCAGTTGATAATATCGAATATCGACTCAACCATGCGAAAAAATATAATGGTGTTGAAGTCGTAAATTTTTATGAACACGATTATACGGGTGATTATATAAAAGAAATGACACATGGAGGAGCCGATGTGGTGATTGATTGTGTAGGTCTTGATGGTAAAATGACTCTAATTGAAAAAGTTGAAACCTTGTTAAAGTTACAAGGTGGTTCTAAATCCGCTATTGAATTAGCTGCTCAATGTGTAAGAAAAAACGGATTGGTCGTTTTAGTGGGTGTTTATGGATTAAGATATAATAATTTCCCATTAGGTGATTTCTTCTCAAGAAATATCTCATTAAAAATGGGACAATGTCCAGCGCATAAATATGTTGAACCCATTTTAAAAATGATTCAAAGTAAAAAAATAGATCCAACAGATATTATTACTCATGTCTTACCGCTTGATAAAGGCGAACATGCTTATAATATTTTTGACAATAAATTAGATAATTGTATCAAAGTAATTTTAAAACCATAGAGAGGTGAGAAAATGGGAGTAAGTTGGAAAGGTTCAATTTCATTTGGTTTAATTTATATACCAATCAGTTTATATGTAGCAACTAGTGAAGAAAGTATTGGTTTTAACATGCTTCATAAAGAATGTAACAATCGAATTAAGTATAAAAAAGTTTGTGAATTTTGTGATCAAGAAATCAAATCAGGTGATATTGTTAAAGGTTATAACTATGAGGGTGATAAATATATCGTTTTTGATGAAAATGATTTTGAACGATTAAAATCACCCAAGGATAAAAGCATAAATATTACACAGTTTGTTGATTTAAGTGAAATTGATACGGTATTTTATGATAAAGCTTATTATGTCGTTCCTGATGGTGGTGAACGGGCATTTGAACTTTTAAAACAAGCTATGAAAGAAACGAATAAAGTCGGAATTGCGAAAGTAGTCTTTGGTACAAAAGAAAATCTAGTCGCAATTAGAATGAGTGGAGACAAATTACTACTTAATACTTTATATTTTGTTAATGAAATAAGAAGTGTACAAATGCCTTATATAAAAGTAGATGTAGGTAAAGCTGAAGTTGATTTAGCTAAGCAATTAATCACCAACATGACATCTCATTTTAAACCTGAAGGGTTTCATGATGAGTATAGAGAAAGACTGAAAAGTGCAATTGAACAAAAAATTCATGGTGAAGAAATTACGATACCCGTTGAAAAACCAGATAATAATATTATTAACTTAATGGAAGCATTACAACAAAGTATTGCTAACTCAAATCAACCACGAGTATGAGCCTATTTGAAAATCGTAGTGCGTCACCTATGTTGTTAACTGAATCTGAGCCATTTGATTCGGAAAATCATATTTATGAGTTAAAATTAGATGGGATTAGGTGTTTAGCCTATTTAGATCAATTTCAAACTGAATTACGAAATAAGCGTAATAAAATCTTAAATAATACCTATCCTGAATTAAAAAACATAAACAAAAGTGTAAAACAAAGATGCATTCTTGATGGTGAATTAGTTGTAATCACAAACGGAAAACCTGATTTCTTTGAAGTACAAAAGCGTAGCTTAATGACAAATCAATTTAAGATTGAATTATCCGCAAAACAAAGACCTGTACGTTTTGTAGCGTATGATATCATTTACTTAAACGACAAATCATTAGTTAATACTAAATTACTTGAACGAAAAAAACTACTTGAAGAAACAGTAAATGAAGATGAATCACTCGCCATTTCGAGATTCATTCATGATCAAGGGATAAACTTTTATAATTTAGTTGCTAAACAGGATTTAGAAGGAGTAGTCGCTAAGAAAAAAGATAGTTATTACTATTTCGCAAAGAGA